>VGRY01000040.1 GCA_016875195.1 Deltaproteobacteria bacterium | reverse complement strand
CCTGTTCTACCGGAATACAATATCTCCGGTAGCCCGGTTTTCAAGCCGTGGCCTCTTCCATACGCCCCGGTTATAGGTATAGCAGATTCCATTTCAGTTGTCTACTAAAAAATTTGTCGCTGTAGTACTAGTAGATCGTTTTCAAAATACCGCAGCAATGGCGAAGACTTGTAGCCGCCGGCTTTTAGCCTGCGAAAAATGGCTGCCATAGCAACGCAACCTAAAGGTTGCGGCTACAAAGGGTGTTGATACCTTATTTTTTAAAAACGCTCTGCTAGGATGCTGTACCTGTGTTCACTCGCCGTCCTTTAAAAGCTCGCCGGATCACTGGGCTGAGATAGGCAAGAACCGCAACGATAATGAAAAGAAGGGAAATGGGTCGGGTGAAAAATATAGAAAAATTTCCTCCGGAAATGGTGAGGGCCTGCCGGAGGGAGTTCTCTGCCAGGTTTCCGAGAACCAGACCCAAGACCAGCGGGACGATCGGATAATTCAGTTTCTTCATGATGTAACCCAGCACACCAAACCCAAGCATCATCCAGACATCGAAGATATTGTTATTGACTGTGTAAGCGCCCACAGATGCAAAAATCACAATGAAACACATCAGAATCGTATAAGGAACCCGAAGGATCATGACAAAGAGAGGGATCAAAAAGATGTTCATCAAAAGAAGAATGAGATTCCCGATAAACTTGCTTGAAATGAGTCCCCAAACGAGATCGGGTTTGGTTTCAAAGAGTAGCGGACCTGGACGAATGCCCCACATCATAAAACCCGCCAGCATAACGGCAGTTGTTGGAGATCCGGGAATTCCCAATGCCAATAAAGGAGCGAAGCCGCTGATTGAGGCCGCATTGTTTGCCGCTTCGGGTGCGGCCACCCCCTCAATCGTACCTTGCCCAAAACGTTCCGGATGTTTTGAAATTTTCTTTTCTGCAAGATAGGACAGGAAAGATGCTGTCGTGATACCACCTGCAGGGATGATTCCTGTTATAAAGCCGATGATCCCACCTCGCAGGATAGCCCATCGAGAGGCAATCCACTCCGCCTTTGTGAGGAAGAGATCATGCAGTCGCATCTTCCCCTTAAGGAGCTGGCCTTCTTCGGGTTCCTCAATGCTGCTGAAAACCTCTGCCAGCCCAAAGATACCACAAATGATGACGATAAAATCAAATCCGCCCAGTAGCTGGGGAATACCAAAAGCAAACCTGGGCATACCGCTCACCACATCGAGTCCGACCGTCGCAATAAGAAGCCCGATCAGCGTGGAGATCACCGTTTTAAGGGGTTGCTCTGCCCCGAAGACAGTGAGGAGTCCGAATGACATAAAGGCCAGCCCAAAGAACTCGGCTGGGCCAAAGCGGAGGGCAAATTTGGCCAGGGCTGGAGCAAAACACATAAGAATGGCAACAGCGATCGTTCCTGATATCCATGAACCAACGGCTGCAACAGACAGAGCGGCTCCGGCTCGGCCTTTGAGAGCCATCTGGTAACCATCAATACAGGTCATCACCGTTGAGGACTCTCCCGGAACATTGATTAGAACGGATGTAATCGTCCCTCCATAGGCGACTCCATAATAGATGCCTGCAAACATAATGATGGCAGAAGTGGGATTCATTGAAAACGTCAGAGGGAGAAGCAGAGCCACTGCAGTCGGCGCTCCGATGCCCGGCAGGACTCCAACGATCTGGCCAAAAAAGGCCCCGGCAAGGCAATAGAGAATATTCATCGGAGCAAGGGAAATAGAGAATCCCATATAAAGATTTTGAAGCAGATCCATATCAACCTCTTTACCCCTTTAGAAAACTAAGCCATCCTTGGCGGGGAGGATATCAATATTGAAATTTCACCTTTCAGAAGAGACAGGTGTAAAACATTTTCTTTTCTAACGGGGTGTACTAAAATCCCACGATTCCCGTTGGCAACGGAATGCTCAGCCAATGAGCGAAAATGAAACGGATGCCTATGGCTATCCCGATCGCCGTGAGACCACAGCCAATCCAGCCATGTTTTCCCATGACACGCATGGTGACACCAGCAAAAAGGGCAAAACCGATGGAAAAACCGAAGACGGGTAAAAGCAGAAATGTTGCGATGATAAGGAGGAGTATTTTGAACCCTTCTTTTGTTTTAGGTTTAAAAAATACTCCTGTTTTTTCATGTTTTCTTATTAGATTAATGATAAGCACAATGGCGCAGATGGTAATACAGATTCCTACCCATAGAGGTAAAAATCCAGGACCAGGCCCATATTCAGAATAATACTCAAGTTGCGATGAGAAGAAGATCGTGGCCAAGCCTAATAAAAGAACGACTATCCCTCCAATGAGATCAGCAATCCGCATTTCGATTCTCCAACAAAATCCCCTGCCCAGTAATAATAACCCCACCCAGCCTTCCCTCATAACTCCCCCTTCCCCCTCTTATCTTAAGAGGGGGAAGATGGATAGGGGCGTTAAATTGAAAGGTATGGAAGGATTAAAAAGGAAAAGAACCTCCAAAAAACCAGAAGAACCTTTACTTCAGGAGTCCCAGGTCCTTCAAGATCTCTTTCGATTCCTCTTCGTTCTGGACAACGACCTTTGCAAACTCCTTGCTTCCCATCCAACTCGGACTGAGCATGTACTTCTTGATATAATTCGTCTTCCAATTGGCTGAGTCAGCCATCTTCTTAAACATGTTCTCATAGAAAGCAGCCGCTTCAGCCGGAATATCCTGGGGAGCGGCAATGCCTCTGTAGAAAAAGTAAGTTACGGTATGCCCGACTTCTTTCAAGGTGGGAACATCCGGGAACTCCGGCATACGCGTGAGCTTGGCAACGGCGATAGGCTTTACCATCTTGGCTTCCCACTGAGGCACAAATTCGGGTGGGTTAGCCCAAATCATATTGACATGTCCACCCAAAAGGGCCGTGATACACTCTCCACCGCTTTTGAAAGGAACATAGCGCATGCGGATACCAGCAGACCTTTCAAACACACGCTGGCAGATCTGATCATCCTGTCCGGTGCCCGTTCCTCCTATCGTCAATTCTCCGGGACGTTTTTTAGCCTCGGCAATAACGTCCTGAATGGTTTTAAGAGGCGAATCAGCCTTTACGACGATCAACTGTTCATCCAGTGCAAGATTGCAGAGGAGAGTGAGTTCTCGATGGGTTGGAGCCCCCTTCCCTGCCACCAGTGCGGCCTGTGCCTGACCAGGAATAAAGGTCACCAGGGTCAGCGGGTTACCTTTCTGCTGAACGACCGCTGTTGTTCCAACCAGACCACTCCCACCTGCCTTGTTCACCACCAGAAGTGGCACAGGGCATAATTTTTCGCCTTCGATAATGCTGGCAATTGATCGGGCAAGAACATCGCTTCCACCTCCTGGAGCAAACGGGGCTACGAACTCAATTGGCTTGGTTGGTTTCCATTCTGCTGCTTCGATGCTGATTCCAAGAACCATCGCTATCAGCACCGTCACGAAGACCATGATAACCAGATGCTTTCTTGTTGATCTCCCTTTCATTTCCGTACCTCCTCATTAAATTTTGGATACAAAATGAATATCATTAGAACTCTACCCAGATTTGGAAATTCATACAATTTTTTAGCACCCCTGTCAATAGATTTTTAAACCCCGCTGAATTGGCTTAAAAATAGACCCATCAAGGAAAATATGAAATTTTTATTGACATCGGTCCATTGGGATTGTAATATTTCCAAGAATTTATTTTATATAAATTGGATACAAAAATGGTATTAAAGTCCGTAAAAAAGAAGAAAAGGCCTCCTATTCGGGAAAGTGTTTACGGACATCTTAAAACGGATATCCTTTCCGGCCATCTCGACCCTGGGGAGAAATTGACTGAAGAGCATCTCGCCAAAACCCTGGGGGTCAGCCGAACTCCTATCCGGGAAGCCCTCTATAAATTGGAGTCCGAAGGGCTCATCAAACCACGGAACAAAAGGGGATTTATCGTCTCCGGAGATTCCAGGGAAGAAGTCGAAGAACTATTCGAGCTCCGCTCCATCCTTGAAGGGTATGCCTTGCGGGTTATTTCCCAGACCATTTCTGAAGAAACGTTAAAACAGTTGAGAGATTTTATTCAAAACGCTGAGGAAGCTCTGAAAAAAAATAAGATTGAGGAAGTCTTTAAATGGAACACTCAGTTCCATGATTTACTTCATGCGTTGATCATTGAAAAGGCCCGCCTTCACGACCTTATCGTGGACATCAGAAAAAATGTATTGAGGCACCGAAAAGATACCCTGCGATATCCCGATGGCGTTAGACGGAGCGTGGAAGGCCATAAAAAGATCGTTATCGCTTTACAATTGAAGGACCCCGACCTCAGCGAGCGGGTGATGCGGGAACATATCCAGGAAGCCAGAGAGGACGCTTTACGCGCCCTTTTTGGAAAACCCTAACCTGGCATGGCCAGAACTCAAGAAGTTTTGGAGGTTTTTAAAAATCCGAAATCCGAATATCGAAATCCGAAACAAATCAGAATTTTCAAAATTCAAATGTCCTAAACTATTTTTGTTTGGACCATTTGATATTTGGTCATTTGAGATTATTTCGAATTTCGGATTTCGTGCTTCGGATTTAGACCTCTCGCGATCACTAAAATTTTATTGCCATTTTGCGCACAATTTCATTCATAAGAGACTAATTTAGCAAAGGACACCCCTATGGAGATCGATAAGAAAAAATGTGTTGGATGTGGCAACTGTCATGCGGTATGCACCATGGGTATCATCTATTTAGACGAAGATGGCAAGTCAGTTGTTAATCAGGATGAATGCGTTGAGTGTAACACGTGTTACAGAGTATGCCGTAGCGAGGAGTACTCTCCCTGGTTCGTCCGGGCCATTCGTAAAGTATTATCTTTCTTCCGATTAGGCTATCTGGCTGAGGTCGATGTCTGCCCCACAGGAGCGCTCACTCCGCCCCAACTGGATTGGCCAAGGAGCGTCAGGGTCGTATTCAGCGATCCCATGACTGTCCATCCGGGAACAGGTGTTCCTGGAAGGGGAACGGATGAAATTAAGACGAATGATGTGACGGGCAGGCTTCGGGAAGGAGATGCAGGGCTGGTTGTTGAAATGGGCAGGCCAGGGATTGGAGCCTATTTCCGTGATATTGAGAAAGTGGCCATGGCACTTGCCAAACTCAAACCCCATTTTGAGAAAGAAAACCCGGTCACCCAGCTTATGGCCAATCCTGAGACCGGAAAAATCAAAGATGAAGTCCTGAATGAAAAGGTTCTGTCAGCCATCATTGAGATAAAGACCAGGCTCGAGAAAATTCCAGAATTCCTGCAGGCCCTGGGAGAGATTCAAAAGGAATTAGACACAGTGATCAGCGTAGGGGTAGCCTCCAGATGCCTTGCTGATGGATCGCTTCCCCATGAGGAATGGGTGAGAAAGACCGGCTACAAACTTTCACCCAATGGGAAAACCAATATAGGGCTGGGCCGGCCTCTATTTACTATTTAGGGACACTTCCCTACCTTTGACCTTACGGAAACCAGAATCGCATTGATAAAAATAGGGAAGTGTCCCTGCGGAGGATTAAATTATGACCAATACACTCCACCGACAAGGAATACCAGAGAGTTTAATAAACGATTATGTCATCTTCGCCCACACGGCAAAGGGGATCACCCGTGAGGGATCGGCGCCTAAGCTCCGGGAGTTTATGCGAATCTGCCTGAAATATCAACCGGTCAATATCGGCGATGGCAAACAGGGAAATATCCACCAAGACGACATCGATATTGAAAAATTGATTGCCAACCAGGGAGATGGAGCTGGAGCGGCCGCTGTCTTTACTGATCTTGATACGCTTCAGAAAGTAGTGGAGGAGCTGATCCGTGCTGACCTGGGCATTTCAATCAACATCAGCGGGCTTCTTCATGAAGTTCAGGCTTGTTGTCGAAAAGCGGGCATCGAGAGACATAGCGCTGAACACTCCCTCGGTTTCTGGGGAGCAAGGGATCGGTTGCCCGAAAGAGAGATTTTGGAATTTAATACGATGTGTGGTCATGGGATGGTCTCCTTCAATCTCATTCGAAAGTTGATTGAGCATGTGAAGCTTCGGAGGTTGACACCTAAGAAGGCAGCCAAGATCATGGCCAAGTGTTGTGAATGCGGCGTCTTTAATCCGGTTCGAGCAGAGATACTTCTTGAGAAGGTAAAAAAAGGAGAAAGATAGGGGAGGACGCTCGATGGTTCAAAGCGGAAGACACTTCCTGCAGATTCCAGGGCCGACCAATGTGCCTGACCGGGTTTTAAGGGCGATGGCTCAACCGACCATTGATCATCGGGGGCCTGGGTTTGCACAGTTGGCTCAGGAGATCTTCCAGGGACTTAAACAGATTTTTAAAACCTCTGGCACGATCGTCATCTACCCCTCTTCTGGGACAGGGGCATGGGAAGCCTCTTTGGTCAATATCCTTTCTCCTGGTGATAAGATATTGATGTTCGAAACAGGCTTCTTCGCAACCCAATGGAAAAATGTGGCTGTCCGTCTCGGCCTGGATGTGGAGTTTGTCCCCGGGGATTGGAGAAGTGGTGTTGATCCAGCCGTCGTTGAAACCAGGTTGATAGAAGACCCCCAAAAGGCCATCAAAGCCATTGCCATTGTCCATAATGAAACGTCCACCGGAGTCACCAACCGTGTACCTGAAATTCGTAAGGCCATGGACCGAGTCGGTCATTCAGCTCTCCTGCTGGTGGACACGATCTCTTCACTTGCCTCAATTGATTACCGACATGACGAATGGAAGGTGGACGTCACGGTGGGATGTTCTCAGAAGGGCCTGATGCTTCCTCCGGGGCTCGGGTTCAATGCAATCAGTGAGAAAGCCCTTGCTCGATCAAAATCAGCGAAGTTACCAAAATCTTACTGGGATTGGGAGGCCATGATCAATATCAACCGGTCCGGGTTTTTCCCCTTCACCCCTGCTACCAATCTCCTGTTCGGTCTTCGGGAATCGCTCCATATGTTGATGGAAGAAGGTCTGGAAAATGTCTTTGCCCGCCACGACCGTCTGGCTGAGGCAACACGCAGCGCCGTCAGGTCATGGGAACTCGAATTGCTCTGCAGGAAGCCTGAGGAATATAGCTCTTCCCTGACGGCTGTGTTGATGCCCGAAGGACATAATGCCGATGCCTTCAGAAAGCTGATCCTGGAAAAATTCAACATGTCGCTTGGAAATGGTCTCGGGAAACTGGCAGGGAAAGTTTTCCGGATAGGTCATTTAGGAGACTTCAATGACCTTATGTTAGCCGGAACACTGAGCGGCATAGAGATGGGACTGGCCATGACAAACGTTCCTTTCTCCAAAGGCGGGGTGATGGCCGCCCTCGACTACCTCGCCAGCCATTAATCTTTCTCTCTATCATTTCACCAGCAGATAGATCGCCATGAGGATGACGAAGAGGGCAAATAGCTTTCGGAGAAGAAATGGATGTGTTTTAAAAGAGACCTTAGCTCCTACCCTTGCGAGAAGCATGGTTCCTATTGCAAGAGCCATTCCCCGCTGAAAATCCACAAAACCGAAATTTCCCGCAGGTATGTCAGGATGCCCCATCCCGTTCACGATATAACCGGTTACTGAAAAAAGGGCAGTGATTACAATGGCCGCGCTGGATGTTCCGATGGCCAGTTTCAATGGCATTCTCAAAATTTGGTACATCACCGGTATGGTGACCAAGCCGCCGCCAATCCCTGCCAATGCAGAAACAACCCCTGCGGCCAGTCCAACACCAATGAGACCCTGGGTGCTTGGCCGTGATGAGAGGTTAAGTTTCTTCTGAGCCTTGGATGCGCTTTCGGTCAACATCCTCACAGCAGCGATTATGATGATGATTGCAAAGGCGATCCGGAGATGTCTTCCGCTTAAAGCCGCGGCCACTCGTGTCGTTGCAAGGGCCGTAATGCAACTGGAAAACCCGATCATAAAAACTGCTCGCCAGTCAACATTACCCTGCTTTCGATGCTGGTAGGCGCTGGTCATCCCGCTGAAAACAACAACCAACAGGCTGGTTCCAATGGCGACATGGGTTAGAATGGAGGGAGACAGGTTTGAATGCTCATAACTGAAAATGAGGACCGGCACCAGGATAAACCCGCCCCCCACACCAAAGAGGCCGGCCAGGAAACCAACTCCACACCCCACCCCGATAAAAAGGAAAAATTCAATCAATGACATTCGTAGGCCCGTTAGGATATCAGGATATCAGATTATCAGGTTGCAGGATATCAGAAGATCAGGATAGCAGGTTTGGTAACTCATCATTATTATGCCTTTCCTGATCCCCTGATTCCCTGATATCCTGATACCCTTCCCCTATTCATACCTCAATGCTTCAATGGGGTTGAGCAGAGAGGCTTTTCTGGCTGGATAGAATCCGAAAAAGACGCCGACCGAGCCAGAAAAAAGAAAAGCAAGAAGGATCGCTTGAACAGAAAAGAGGGTTGGCCACTGGGTGATGCTCGACAGAATAAGTGTCCCTGCAATTCCAACCCCGATGCCAAGTAATCCTCCTACCAGACTGAGCACCATGGATTCGATGAGAAATTGGAGAAGGATATCCTTTCCTTTCGCACCCACAGCGATACGAATCCCGATCTCTCTTGTCCGCTCCGTGACCGATACGAGCATGATGTTCATGATCCCAATTCCGCCAACGATAAGAGAGATGGAGGCAATGGCACCCAGAAGTAAAGACATCACCTTTGCCGATTCCTCAGCACTGGAGGCAACCTCTGTTAGGTTTCTGACTGAAAAGTCATTCTCTTGGGCAGGTTGAAGCCGGTGCCTCTGCCGCAGAAGATCGACAATCTGACTCTCAACCTCTTTCATCACTTCCGGACCATGGGCCTGAACCGATATCGATCTCACCATCCCGGGAAATTGCATCCCAAAGAGTCTTTTTTGGGCGGTAGTCAGAGGAACAAAAATGATATCATCCTGATCCTGTCCCCAGGCGGATTGCCCTTTCCCCGCAAGGACACCAATGACCGTAAAGGGAAATTTTCTAATCCGCACAATCTGACCGATAGGATCGATCCCGCCAAAGAGATTGTCCACAACTGTCTTTCCAAGGATACAAACTTTTGCTGCTCCATCAATATCCAGTTGTGTGAAAGAACGACCGGAAACAAATTGCCAATCTCTGATCTCAAACAGCTCTGAGGTCGACCCATGGACTACCGTTGACCAATTCTGGTTTCCAAAGACAATCTGTGCAACTCCATTGTAGCTGGGAGCAACATACTTGACTCCCGGAATCTCTGTGGCGATTGCCTTAGCATCGTCTGCAGTCAGGGTCGGCACGGTTCCCGATCCCCATCGCATTCCTCCACTCGTGGCACTCCCTGAAAGGACGACGAAGAGATTCGACCCCATACTCGCTATTTGGTCAGCAATCCTCTTCTTCGCTCCTGAACCAACAGCAATCATGGCAATGACTGCTCCCACGCCAATGACGATTCCAAGCATGGTCAGGGCGGAACGCATCTTATTGACCAGAAGGGCCCGTAACGCAATCCTCAGGCTTGCCAGAAGTGCCGTCATGATACGGAATCCTCCACGATCCTTCCATCTTTAAATAAAACCTTGCGTTTTCCGTAGGCCGCAATATCCGGCTCATGAGTGATCATGACAATGGTGATCCCCATCTCCTGGTTAAGTTTTTTAAAGATGGTCATGATCTCTTCGCTCGTCTTAGAGTCAAGATTACCGGTTGGCTCATCGGCTAAAAGAATGGAAGGTTGATTAACAAGGGCTCTGGCGATGGCAACTCTTTGTTGCTCACCTCCGGAAAGCTGGCTCGGGTGATGATGTTCCCTTCCCTTGAGGCCCACAGCAGAGAGAGCCTTCTCAGCCATCTCTTGCCTTTTTCTGGATGGGTGATGAGCATAGATAAGAGGGAGCCGAACATTTTCGATCGCTGAGGTTCTGCTTAGTAGATTAAATCCCTGAAAGACAAAACCGATCTTCTGATTCCGTATCTCCGCAAGTTCATCGCGAGAGAGGTGTTCGCCTTCGATGCCTTCCAGAAGATATTGGCCGCTGGTGGGACGATCCAGAAAACCAAGGATATTCATGAAAGTCGATTTACCTGAGCCAGAAGCGCCCATGACCGCCACAAACTCACTCCGCTCGATAGACAGAGAAACGCCCCGGAGTGCCTTCACCTCCATCTCCCCTAAAGAATATACCTTGACCAGATCTTTAATTTGAATGAGTGGTTCCATATCAAAGTCATATCGTCGAATGGTCTTATAGTCGTATAGTAATTTATGAAACCTGGAAATCCTAAGACTAATGACTATAAGACTATGTGACTATCTGACAACCTTACCTCATCCCCTTGGTTGTGGGCAGCGGAGTATTTGGACGGGACTTTTTATCCGAAATCTCTCCCACGATCACTTCTGCCCCATCACGGAGATCTCCGGACATCACCTCACTGAAGGTGCCATCTGTAATCCCAACCACAATCTGAACGGGAATCGCCTTATTCTCTGGGGCGAGAGTCCATACCCTGCCTGGCCTTCCCTGTTCCTTCTGCTGTCCCTGCCCCATCGCGCTCAACTTCTTTTTCTGCTCATCAGTCAATATCCCCCATATCTTCTGTCGGATGAGAGTGCGGATTCGAATGCTTGCCTCCTCGGGTTTTGACTTCTGACGGATCTCCTGCATCTCTGCCCTTGAAGATTGAAGTATCATATCCATCTTAGACTGTTGTTCAGCTGTAAGATTGAGTTCACTTTTCAGCCGTTCCAGACCTGCTCGGCCTTTTTCTTGTGGAGAAGGTTCCTTTGAAGAAGTTTCCTTTTTCTTCTCAACAGGGCCTTCGCTTTTGGCAGACTCCGGCCTGAATCTCAAGGCAGCGTTGGGAATCTTTAAAACACCTTCTCTATGATCAATCATAATAGAAACATTGGCCGTCATTCCTGGTTTCAGTTTCAAATCGGGGTTACTCACCTGAACCACGACATCATAGGTCACCACGTTCTGGACCGTAATAGGAGCATTACGGATTTCGAATACCTTTCCATTGAAGGTCCTATCCGGGTAGGCATCCACCGTAAACGTGGCGGCCTGGCTATGGGCAATTCGGCCGATATCCGCCTCACTTACATTTGTATCAACCTGCATCTGGGTCAGGTCTTTTGCAATCGTGAATAAGGTCGGAGCCTGAAGGCTGGCTGCCACAGTCTGGCCCACATCTACATTTCTTGAGATGACAGTCCCGTTGACTGGTGAACGAATGGTAGTATATCTCAAATTGGTCTCCGCCACTTTCAAACCCGCCCTGGCCTGTTCCACCTGCGCTTTGTTCGACTCCACCTGTGACCTGGCTGATTCTAATTGGGCCTTGGCCACCTCTCTCTGCGCGATAGCAGTATCATGAGTGGTCTGTGCCGAATCGAGGGTAGCCTGGGCAATCACTTTCCTCTCTACCAGTTCCTTATTCCGCTCGAGTGTTCTTTTCGCATCAACGATGGCAATCTCTGCCTTGTCCAGGTTGGCTTGCGCATTCTTCAGGTTCGCCTGAGCGTTTAACAGGTTCGCCTGTGCATTCAGCACATTTGCCCTACCCTGCTCAACCTGAGCTTCAAAGATCGCCGGATCAATCTGAGCGATCGCCTGTCCCTCTCGCACCCGGGAATTAAAATCGGCGTGAAGATCTTTGATTGTTCCCGAAACCTGGCTTCCAACCAGGACTGTGGTAACTGGATTGATTGTCCCTGTGGCGTTTACAACAGCACTGATTTCACCCCGATCGACTTTAACCGTCCGGAATTTTCCATTGGTGTTCTTCTGCCTGAGGGTCGGATAAAAGAAGTAACCACCGGTCAACAAAATCACGATCAAGGCCACTGTTAGAATTAAATATTTATTCTTACGCTTGCCCATTCATTCATCCCTTTCTCTTCTTCCGGAACTGGAGCCGGATCGGCACCCCTTCGAACCCAAAGGTTTCTCTCATCTGATTTAACAGATACCTTTCGTAAGAAAAATGTATCCCCTCCGGGAAGTTAGTATATATAATAAAAGTGGGGGGAGCAACTGAAACCTGCGTAATATAGTTCATTTTGACCTGCCGCGTCCGGAACGTGGGGGGCTGAGATTTTTTCACCCAGCCCTCGAGGGCTCGATTTAATGGTGAAGTGGATATTCTTTTTTTCGCCTCTGCTGCCACCTGGTCAATCGTATCGAGAACCTTTTTAACTCTCTGGCCGGTCAGGGCCGAGATGAACAGGATGGGAGCATAGGAAAGGTATTTCAGATCCTCGCGTATCTCTTTCTCGAACTGAGTTAGGGTTTGAGAATCCTTCTCAATGGTGTCCCACTTGTTCACCACGATGATGCACCCTTTGCCTTTCTCATGAATAAATCCGCCGATCCGGGCATCCTGGTCAGTCACCCCCTCCTTGGGATCTAAGAGAAGAAGTGCCACATCACACCGGTCAATCGTCCTGAGAGCTTCTACAATGCTATACTTCTCCAGCCGTAAACTGATCCGACTCTTTCTCCGGATCCCCGCAGTATCAATCAATGTATATCTCTTCCCTTCCCTTTCAAAACGGGTATCGATCGAATCCCGTGTCGTGCCAGGAACATCATCTACAAGCACCCTCCTGTATCCGAGGATGCGATTGACCAGCGAAGATTTCCCTACATTTGGCCTTCCTAACATCGCCACCTTTGTGGCGTCTTCATCTCCTTCCTCTTCAACCGCTTTGGGAAAAGATCCTATCACCTCATCCATCAAATCATTTACGCCATACCCATGCTCGGCTGAAATCGAAAAAAGGTTATCCACACCCAGTCCGTAAAATTCAAATACCTTCTCCTCTTTATGTGGCCCGTCAATCTTATTGACGATATAAAAGACAGGTTTATTCAAACGCCTAAGAATATTGCCTATTTCCTTATCTGAGGGGGTGAAGCCTTCTTTCCCATCCAGGACAAGAAGGACCACGTCCGCCTCTTCCATGGCCAGTTGACACTGTTCACGCATCTGGACGAAGATCCGGTCTTTTGAGACCGGTTCAAACCCGCCTGTATCGATCAATGTAAAAGGACAGTCATCCCACATCACATCGGCGTAATTACGGTCGCGTGTGACTCCTGGCTCATCATAGACAATGGCCTTCTTTCCGCCCGCAATTCGATTAAACAGGGTGGACTTCCCGACATTTGGCCTACCGACAATAGCAAGAATGGGTTTCATGGTCTATCCACTCAACTGATTGAAATTCATTATAAAACAACCCTCCCAATCTCACAACAAAACCACCTTTGAGAAGATGATTCCCTTCCAGTCATTCCTGCCCAAGTCCCGCTCTTAGCGGGATACTTTAAGGCAGTTAGGCCCTTACATGGTTAAATCTGAGAATTTGTCTCTAACACTTTTTTGAGATGTCTTAAGATTTTCCCTCCCCTTCGAGACTGTGTCACAATTATTATTTTGTCACCCTGAATTTATTTCAGGGTCTCGTAATTATTTGAATTCATTAGATCCTGAACCAAGTTCAGGATGACATTTTTATGAATTCCCCTATTACGACACAGCCTCTGAAGGGGGAGGAAATTAGTTGGGAAATTTCAAATATATTTGGTTAGAATTCTCTGAATTCTTCTGTCTACCGGCAGGCAGGCGTTTTCACGGGAATGACTTTTTACGATCCCTTTACTTATAAAGTTCTTGAAAATTCCGGTGGGAATATGTAGAATGGGTTTTAAAAGATGAAAAATAAAATATTCCTCTTATTACTTATCCTTATCCTCTCGGCCTTCATCGGTCTACAAAGGGGTCTATCCCAACCCGCCCCAGAAGAACTACCCGATATAAAATTGCGGGAAATCACTTTCAGGGTTCGCGAGATCCAATCTTCTCCTTCGCCTTTGAAAATCCTGGAGATCTATGTTGAAGTTCTGAATAAGAGTCGGAGAACGACCGCTCCTCCAAACTCCATCAAAATCGTTTTGTCTCAGCAAGAAGCGGTCTACGAAGGTCCAAAACCTGCCGAGGAATTTACCCTTACTCCCCAGGAAGCGAACCTTTCCGTCCCCTTGCCTCCCCTTACTGGAAGAGTACTTATCTTCGGGATCACCCTCCCAAAAGAGAAGATTGAGTCCATCACCTTCGAATTCCAGGTCAACCCTCCGGATGGAGACAAGAAAACAGTCAAATGGGAAGAACGCTGAGGTGATCTCTGACCGACATCTTGTGTGCTTCCGCAAATGCCTCGCTGGGGTAGTCTTTTCTATTTTAACCCGTTGTTGAAATGGATTTGGCCATCTAAGGCGGAAAACCCTTCCCCAACCCTACTGTGCAAATTGCTTCCTCAAATGTTGAGCGAACATTTTTGTCCAAGAGTATTGAGTTCTATTACAAGTCGTTACGGATCTCGTCATAAAATACGCATTCCTGACGGCCTCGCATTATAGCAACAGAGATTTTTCCCTTGAGGAAAATGTGGGAAGTGTTATTATCATATCATGAAGAAGCGAGTCTATATTGAAACAACTGTAGTAAGCTATTTTGCTGCAAGGCCAAGCCGTGACATCATGGTCGCTGCCCACCAGGCAGTCACCCGGGAACTTTGGCCGGAGTTTTCGGCAAAGTATGAGCCTTATATTTCGGCGCTTGTTTTGGAGGAAAGCAGAAGAGGTGATCCTGAACAGTCCAGGGTGCGACTCTCAGCAATCGAGCAGTTCCCGATGCTCGACATCAACGACGAGGTTAGACGCCTGGCTGAACAGATCATTGCGAACAGAGGGATACCGGCTGAATGTCCGGAGGACGCCCTTCACATTGCCGTGGCTGCTGTAAACGGGATGGATGTCATCATAACCTGGAATATCGGCCACCTTAACAACCCATTCAGCCGCAAGACGATCAGGAAGGTCATTGAGAGCGAGGGATATGAATGTTCCGAAGTTTGTTCACCCGAGGAGTTATTGGAGGTTGTCAAATGAAAGATCCAATTATTGAGGAAGTCCGAAAGTACCGAAGGAAGCATACGCGCAAATTCCGGGGTGATCTTTCCGCGATCTGTGCCGAACTCCGCCGGATTCAGGATACCTCCGGGCATGAAGTCGTTCGTCTTTCTCCGAGAGAGAAAGAGGGAGCGAGAAGACGCGCAAAATCGGGCTGATGTTGCCCCTCGTCTCCGGAAGGCTCGTACGGAATACTTTCTTCCTGGAAGAAATGGTTGGCAAGATCTAAAAGCAGATGCAGACTTCATGCGGAAAGAAATAGGAACTGTAGACCCTGTAATAGACTCCGCAGTAAGACCCTGTAGGGTGGATCGAGCGAGGCGGATCCACCATCCCCATCAGGCATGAGTGAATATCGCCGTCTTTATCAACCCGGAGGTTGCTATTTCTTTACAATCGTGACCCACCAACGAGCTAACCTTCTTTTTCTACCAGATAACCTCACTCGGCTCAAATCAGCCTTTGACAAAGTAAAGGGGAAATATCCTTTGACCATGGAAGCATTTGTAATCCTTCCCGACCATGTTCATTGTATATGGTCTATGCCATCCGGGGATTCTGACTTTTCTGTACGTTGGCGGTTGATCAAGAGCTATTTTTCAGCCGGGTTGAATCACCCGGTGAAGAACATCTTCTCAGGGACGAAGAGGATTGGAGAAGGCACATGGATTATATTCACTACAATCCAGTGAAGCATGGTTACGTTCAGAACCCCTGGGATTGGCCGCACAGTTCCTTCCGGCAGGCTGTTGGGGAGGGATTATACTCGCCCGGTTGGGGAGCCGTTACCCCCGGTACCCTTTCTGGAATGGATTTGGAATAAAAAAGGAGAATCCGTTTAAAGACGGTGGGTCCGCTTCGCTTGACCCACCCTACTTAACTGCTTAACTTTCATTCAGTGTGGGACACGGGCTTGATCAGTCAAACGTACACCGCTATTGTACTTCTGAGGGACTGACGACGGCGGTGAGTTCGGGGATCGGCAGGCCGCTATGGACAATATCATGAAGCTTCTGCCAGATCGGAAGACCATACTCACACCAACCGAAGGATATCAAAGAAACCCTCCTGATGATCGATAGCAAAACAGGAGGGATTGTTCAACCACCCTATTCCACTTTTCTTTTCTGAATCGTTAAAAGTTAAAATATTGCCCTTTCCAGTTTCCAGACTTCCGACGAACGCCAGAGTCGGGATTTGAGCAGTTCCCGGTGATGAATGAATTCTTTCGGCAGGCGATCGAAGAATTTGTCGAATAATTCTTCATGGGAGGTGGCCTCCAGTTTGGCCTTTTCCCGGTCTACTGACATAAGTTTGTAAAAAGTGGCCGAATCGAAATCAAGCCCCTCCCAGCAGATATCCTGGAGGCGGGGCATGAAACCCATCGGACTTTCGACCCCATAGCCGAAGCCCCGGGCGCGGTTGATGATCCACTTGAGTATCCGTATGTTCTCTCCGAACCCAGGCCACATGAATCTTCCGTTTTCATCCCTGCGAAACCAATTCACCTTAAAAATGCGAGGGGGGTCGTTTAACTGGCGGCCAATATTCAACCAGTGGCTCCAGTAGTCGGCCATGTTGTATCCACAGAAGGGAAGCATTGCCATAGGATCACGGCGCATTTCTGGCTGACCTTCAGCCGCTGCAGTTGCTTCGGACCCCATCGTTGCAGCAACATAGACTCCATGGGACCAGTTAAACGCCTCGTAAACCATCGGAACGTCCTTGCTCATGCGCCCCCCGAAGATAAACGCCTTGATGGGCACCCCTTCTGGATTATCCCACTGAGGATCGTAGGTTGGGCACTGGTTGATAGGTGCCGTAAAACGTGCATTCGGATGAGCGGCCAGTCGCTTACAATCCGGCGTCCAGTCCAGACCCTGCCAGTCAATCAGATGGGGTGGTGGTTCATCGGTCATCCCCTCCCACCAGACGTCACCGTCATCGGTCAGAGCGACATTGGTGAATATACAATTTCGGTTCAGAGTGAGCATGGCATTTGGATTGGATTTCATAGAGGTCCCCGGAGCCACTCCGAAAAAACCTGCTTCGGGATTAATGGCTCGCAGGACGCCATTTTCATCCGCTTTGATCCATGCGATGTCGTCTCCAATCGTCATCACCTTCCAACCTTCGAACCCTTTGGGGGGCACCATCATGACTAAATTGGTTTTGCCACAGGCACTCGGGAATGCTGCCCCGAGGTAAGTCTTCTCTCCCTCCGGACTCTCCACGCCCATGATCAACATGTGTTCGGCCAGCCAACCCTCATCTCTGGCCATGACCGAGGCAATCCGTAAGGCAAAGCATTTTTTACCCAGCAGGGCATTGCCCCCATAACCGCTTCCGAAAGAGTAGATGGCCCGTTCCTCTGGAAAATGGATGATGTAGGTCTTATCGGGGTTGCAGGGCCAGGGGGTATCCCTATCGCCGGAGGCCAAGGGAACTCCAACCGAGTGCATGCATTTAACGAAACTTCCTTTGTTGCCGAGAACATTCAGTACGGGCCTACCCATGCGGGTCATGATACGCATGCTGACCACAACATAGGGTGAATCGGTGATCTCGACCCCGACGTGAGCGATCTTTGAACCAAGGGGCCCCATGCTGAAGGGAATCACATACATGGTCCGTCCACGCATGCAGCCATTAAAGAGTTGGATCAAAGTCTCTTTCATCTCCGCCGGATTGACCCAGTTATTGGTGGGCCCTGCATCTGATTTGTTGATGCTGCAGACATAAGTCTTCCCTTCCATACGTGCAACGTCTCTCGGATCTGACCGGGCGAGAAAGCTGTTCGGCCGTTTCTCTTTGTTCAAACGGATAAACGTGCCTGTTTTGACCATTTCATCGCAAAGTCGGCGGTTTTCATCTTCAGAGCCACCACAAACATATACCTGGTCCGGCTGGCAGAGAGCGGCGGATTCTTGAATCCACTTGAGCAACTGCTCATTTCGGATTTCATCGCCTTTGATTGGAATCTCTTTCATCTGAAACCCTCCTTTTTCTTTAAAATCATGCAGAATTGACCTGGCGGTTTAAGTCATATGATATGAAAGAAAACAAAATTATAAAAAAAGAACCCCAAAAGCAAAATCACTCATTCTCAAATTGGAACCCGGCTTGATGAGAGGGGTGCTCGAAAACCTTTTCAATGCCGTCACCAAACCTTGTTGGAAGATTTGGTGACAATCCACCTCGGATAATCAATCAAGTCAGGATAACATGATGAAATGGCCTTATCGATCGATCCAGGCGATTGCTTCAATCTCGACATCAACGTTTTTGGCGAGCCCCGATACCTCAACCGTCGATCTTGCAGGAGGCGACGAGGAAAAGTAAGTCGCATAGACCTCGTTCATCTGGCTAAAGGTTCCAATATCTGTCAAAAAGACAGTCACCTTGACCACACTCTCCATTCCCAATCCTTGAGATTCAAGTATTCCTTTGATATTATCCAAAACCTGCCGGGTCTGTTTCCTTACATCTCCTGTGACCACTTCTCCAGTTAGCGGATCGACGGGAATCTGTCCCGATAGAAAGATGAGGTTTTCTGTTTGGATGGCCTGCGAGTAAGGGCCGATCGGTTTTGGTGCCTTTTCCGTCTGAATGATTTTCTTCATATGTCCTCCATCAATAAGCGATCGATTTCAGAAACGTCTTTTAAAATATAGTCAGCGCCAGCCTCTTCAAACTCATTCCTCGTGATTCTCCCTGTTAACACGCCTACGGTAATCATTCCCGCTATCTTGCCCGCCTGGATATCGATGAGATGATCCCCGATCATGACCGAATCCTTTCCGGCTACCTTCAAAACATTCAACATCGAGTTGAGATGGTCCGGATGGGGTTTTACCTTTTCAACAAAATCTCTTGAAATAAACGCATCGCAGTAATCATCAATCTCCGGAAAGACCTGGCGAACTGCTTTTTCACAATTTCTGGTGATGATGCCGACTTTCATTCCCTTCCGCCTTAGGGTCTTCAACGTTTCCTCTCCCCCCGGAATCAGTTTCCCCTCTCTGGCAGCATTCATTTCGATCTCGTGCAGGATCTGGTGAGCCTTCTCGTAGAACTCCTTTGCATCGGAGGGATTTTTCCCCCACAGGATCGGATAAACCTCATCGATGATTTCGAGAAGATACCGTTCCTTTATGGAGTCTTCCTTCACCCCAAATGCACGCATGACCTCAAACACCCTTTCCCTCATGAGAGAGAAATCGATATTCAGAACCGCAAGCGTCCCGTCAAAATCAAAGATAACCGCCTTAGCCCTCTGAACATGGCTTCGCTTTTCTAAACTATCCATGATAATGCTTTCTACCATTTCTCAATTGGAATGTTGGAATAGTGGAATATTGGATTAAACCCATCATTCCATCATTCCAGTATTCCATTATTCCGTTTTTTTCCTTAAATCGAGTTCGGTGATCCCCAGGCAGTAGAGCACGCCCTTCATATGGTCCCTCGTAATCGCTCCGTCAGCCACCTTCTTCAGGATCTCTTTTGCATTGAAAGCAATCCCCAACCCCGCATTGGCCACCATGATGCGATCGTTCGAACCATCCCCAACAGCAACGACCTCATCGCGTGTGACACCCTCCTTGCGGCAGATCTCATCCATGATCTCAGCCTTACGCCGGGCATCGATAATCTTTCCTCTCACCTTTCCTGTCAGCTTTCCGTTTCGGATCTCCAATTCATTTCCAAAAGCATAATCGAATCCCAGCCTCTTCTTTAATAGGTCTGTGAAATAGGTGAATCCACCACTGATGAGAGCCACCTTAAAACCCATCTCCGCGAGGGCGGCGACTAATTCTTCGCTTCCTTTTGTAAACTTTAAGGTTCTCACAATTGATTCCAAGCTTTTAATCCGGAGCCCCTTTAGAAGGGACACTCTTGCTCGGAGTGAGCGTTTAAAATCGACCTCTCCCCTCATTCCTTTCTCCGTGATCGCTGCCACTTTATCCCCAACGCCAGCGACTTTTGCCATTTCGTCGATGATCTCGCCGTCCACAATCGTCGAATCCATATCAAAGACAATCACCTTCTTCCGTTTCTTAAAGAGATGTTCGGGCTGAGCGACAATATCCATTCCGATCTGCTTTGCCACTTCTGATATATCCCTGGACAGATGAGGAAAATGGGCTTGCCGGAGATCCACAGACATCTCCATGGCTAACAATTCTCCCCTGGCAATCATTTTTATTCTTTCGATATTGCAATGGTGCCTGGCAAACATCGACGAAAGACTTGTCACAACACCCGGTCGGTCAGTTCCAAGAATGGTGAGGACATAGGGCCTCTTGGTCTCTGCCAGCCTCATTCCTTTAAATTCATGGAGGGGAGTCACGGTGATTTTCATCTCCAGCCTCCGGGAAAGGGAGTTAAGGCCAACTCTGAGCTGGTTTAGACGAAAACCGGGACGAAGGGGATGAATGAGAAGTACCATGGTAAACTGAGAATGGATGACTGTCTGTTCAATATCAATGATGTTAACCCCTCTTTCGAAAAGAAACCCCGTCACTTCAGAGACGATTCCTACCCGATCCTCTCCAATCACAGAAATGACATAGATATCCTTTTCCTTCGAAATGGACTCAGAGAACATTTGCTAACACTCCGGCCTTGGAATATTAGGACCCTACTTCCCTATTGGGTTGCAAAATGCGCTTGATGATTCTTTTTTAACACATAATAATTTAAGATCAAAACCTTTTAACCTCTTTCCGGTCCACTTCCAAAATTTTCCAGGATAGTGTATATACATAAAGAAAAGGGGGGAGGTTGCAAGGATAGTTTGTAAGCAGATAAAATACCTATACACCTTTTTACCTTTTTGTTGTAAGATAGGGAAAATTTTAATATCAAGGAGGGGTCCATTTGCCTGTGCCAGGAAAAAAATCGGTTCTATTTGCCGGAGACGATCAGTTTCTGCGAGATTGGTATTTGAAAAACCTTAACGAAGGTGGTTACCTGGCCGGAGGGACAACCCTAACCGATTTGGAAATCACCCTCACCCGCTTCACCCCCGACCTTGTGCTCATCGACCTGCCACGCAAGGAAGATTCTCAAAAATATATCGCTCAGGTGCTACGGCTGCGCCCGGCCACTCCGGTCATTCTGCTGGCAGAATTCGAAGATTTCAATTTCGCCGGTAAAGCGTTCCGCTCTGGGGCAGATGAGGTTTTACCCAAACCGGTTGAGCCTCAATTGATGCTGATGATCTTAAATCGGGTCATCGAGGAAGACCGCTTGCTCAAGGAAAACATAGAACTGCGTGAATACATGAAACTCTATAGTTCCTGCCAGCGGATTACGACCCAGTTAGAAGAAGAAGGCGTCCGCACTGCAACGATAACCGCCCTCATGGCTGAGACAGGTTCGCAAGCGGCATTCTATCTCGATTGGTTTTCCCTCACCGCCACACCGAGAATTGAAGGGCTTGTAGGTTTGGAAGACCATCAATCTAAAATATTTTTAAACGAACTGCTCCCATCGATTCGTCAAGGAGCCGAAAAAGACGAAGCCTACACAATCGGTTTTGATCATCCAAGCGAGGAATTCAAGAATCTGTGTGAGCATGGTTTCAATGAGGCACTGATCTTTCCCTTGCGCACTCTCGAATCGTTACTGGGTGTCTTCATCCTTTTGCGCTGCAAAGAAGATGACCCTTGGTCGGCAAAGGTAATACAGGAGGTTAATTTTATCGGACGGAACGCAGCTTTGGCCTGGCATAATGCCTCCCTTTACGCCGATGCGAAAGAGATGGCCTTTCAGGATGCTTTGACTGGTCTATATAATGCCCGATATCTGGCCATTGCGATCGACCGCGAAATTGCTCATAGCAAAGAGTCGGGTATTCCGTTCGCCGTGTTATTTCTCGATCTCGACTATTTTAAACGGGTCAATGACGTTCATGGCCACCAGATAGGCAGTCAACTCCTGAAGGAGGTTGGGCGCGTGCTTCGTCGCTGCATTCGGGATGATGACATCGTTGTCCGTTACGGCGGAGATGAATTTACCGTCCTGTTGAAGGGAACTAATCTACCCACAGCCGAACAGATCGCTGAACGCATTCGCACTATGTTGGCCGGACATCCCTTCCTGGGTCGTGAGGGGTTGAGCGTCCTGATTACCGCATGCATTGGGGTATCGGTCTATCCTGTCCATACCCAGAGTGCGGAAGAGTTGTTCTTTCTGGCGGATCATGCCATGTACAAAGGGAAAAATGCGACACGCAATATGGTGATCGTCGCTGATCCGAATGATCTGATCGGACGGACATTGCCTCAGCCATAACATCATACAAGGTCTCTTTTTGTTTTATCCGGGAATTGAGTGTGTAACCTCCCCTTAAGAGACTGTGTCGTAATGTCATTGCGAGGGAGTGAAACGACCGAAGCAATCTCATAACGTATTGATAATCCTGAGATTGCCACGCTCCCTCCGGTCGCTCGCAATGACGAAAAGGGGATTGCGACACAGTCTCTAAGTTAAGGGGAGGTGGGGAGGGGTTATTTTTCGTCCCAGCTCAGATAGGACGCTTTCCATAACTCCCCCTCCCCCCTCTTATATTTAAGAGGGGGGAAAAACACCCATACGAAAGCCGGAAGAACCCCTTTTTTTAAATCCCTCCTTGATCCTCAATAAGAGATTTGTTATTTAAAACCTTCGGAGGAACTGGAATTGATGGCATCTTTAAAAGATAGAATAAAGGCCGCATCAGGTGAAGGGGAAGTTGATCTCCTCATTAAAAATGGAAGAATGGTGAATGTCTTTTCCGGCGAAATCGAAAAGAAGGATGTAGCCATCTTTGATGGAACAATCGTTGGATTTGAAGACTATCCGGCCAAACGAGTCATCGATGTAAAAGGTGACTTCCTCTGCCCGGGATTCATCGACGGCCATGTTCACATTGAGTCGAGCATGGTGACGATTCAAGAGTTCGCCCGCGCCGTCCTCCCCCATGGCACAACATCCGCAGTCATCGACCCCCATGAAATTGCAAATGTTCTCGGTCAGGACGGCGTCCATTTTTTGGCTGAATCAGCTAAGGGAATCCCTTTCAATGTCTTCATCATGATTCCTTCCTGTGTCCCTGCCACTGACATGGAAACCTCCGGAGCAATACTAAACGCAAACGATATAGACTTTCTTCTCAAAAAACCCTGGGCGATTGGACTGGCAGAAATGATGAACTTCCCAGGAGTCATTTACAGAAATCTCGAAGTTCTTAAAAAAATTGAGATGGCTAAGGGAAAAAGGATCGATGGCCATGCCCCTGCCCTTTCAGGAAAAGGCTTGTATGCCTATCTTACAGCGGGAATCCGATCTGACCACGAATGCACCACAGCAAAAGAGGCTAAAGAAAAATTGAAGAACGGGATGTGGATCATGGTACGAGAAGGTTCCACTGCAAGAAATCTCAAAGACCTTATCCCTCTCATTAATTCTAAAAACTCGAGACGTTTCTTCTTTGTCACTGACGACCGACACCCTAAAGAGCTTCTTGAAGAAGGTCACATTAACTCCATGGTCAAGCAGGCCATCCGCATAGGGCTTGATCCCATTCTGGCCATCCAGATGGCAACGCTCAATGCCGCTGAATATTTTAGACTCGATGACATTGGCGCCATTGCTCCGGGATTTAAGGCTGACCTTATCAGTTTCGATCATCTGGGCCGATTCCAGATTAAAAAGGTTTTTAAAGACGGGATTCTGGTCGCCGAAAATGGGAAAATGCTTACCCATTCAATCAAACCACCTCAATCACTCAAATTAAAGGAGAAACGAGAGCTTCAAATAAACCAAATCACGGAGCACTCTTTCGTTCTCAGAAGCGACCAACCCCTTGCTAAAGTCATCCAGTTGATCCCGGACCAGATCATTACAAAAAAGGCTCTGAAGAACGTTATTCTTAAGGATGGAGTGGCAGGGCCTGATCTCCGGCAGGATATTTTAAAGATCGCAGTCGTAGAAAGGCATCAAGCAACCGGTAATATAGGAATCGGCTTTGTCCAGGGATTTGGATTGAAGAAAGGAGCGATCGGCTCAACAGTCGCCCATGATTCACATAACCTTGTTATCGTTGGGACGAATGACCAAGATATGCTCAAGATCGTGGAGACGATCAAAAAAATGGGCGGAGGACTGGCTGTTGTATCTGAAGGGAAAGTGATGGTAGACCTTCCTTTGCCGATCGCCGGTTTAATGTCCGAGGAATCGGTCTCTCAAGTCCATCGAAAGTTAGAGGGTTTGCAACGAGCAATAAGAAAGATCGGGTCTAAACTTCCGGACCCATTGATGACCCTTTCTTTTCTTTCTTTGCCGGTCATTCCCGAATTGAAAATCACAGACAAGGGACTGGTCGATGTGAATCAATTCAAGATCGTTCCGGTGTTTGGTGAAGAATAGAAATAAAAAAGAATATCAGGACATCAGAGTATCAGGATGAAGGGTAGCAGGACATCAGGAGATCAGTCAAACAATTAAGATTTTATTGTCCTGATGTACCGATGCCCTGATGCCCACCACCTGATAACCCGATATCCCGATAACCTTTTCTGAGGAGGAATTTATGGATTGGGACAAATTACTTAACGAAGCTACTCACTATCTTCAGGAATATATCCGCATCAATACGGTCAATCCACCCGGGAATGAGATAGAGGGAGCAACGTTCTTTAAAAAAATCTTCGACGCAGAAGCCATCCCTTGCCAAATCCTTGAGCCCTCTCCTGGCAGGGGTAGCATTTTAGCTACCCTGAAAGGAAATGGATCAAAGCGCCCTCTTCTCCTCCTCAGCCATATCGATGTCGTGCCAGTGGAGGCGGAAAAATGGGAAGTTCCTCCTTTCGAAGGGGTGATCAAGGACGGATACATGTATGGCCGGGGAACCCTCGATTGTAAATCCCTTGGGATCATCGAGATGATGGCCCTCCTGATCCTCAAGAGAGAAAACATCTCCTTAAAAAGAGACATCGTTTTTTTCGCGACTGCGGATGAGGAGACCGGCGGGAGATGGGGCGTTGGGTGGGCCATGGAGAATATCCCTTCTCTGAAGGAAGCCGAGTATGCTTTCAATGAAGGAGGTCATATCATCCTCAATGAAAGCGGATCTCCCGACAGCTATGCCATCTCCAGCGGCCAGAAAGTCATCTTCCAGCTTAAATTAAAGACGAAGGGCACTCCGGGTCATGGATCCATGCCTCACCCTGACAATCCTAATGTGAAACTGATCCGCGGCCTTGAAGCCCTGACAAGATGGGAGACTCCATATCATATCCTTCCCATGGTCAAGGAATATTTTAATAAGATGGCTCCAAAGCAGCCTCTTTATGAGAGGCCTTTATTTGAAGATATCGAGAAAGGGCTTAGCGACTCCACCTTTTCCACCTGGTTGACCTCCAACCCCATCTATAATTCAATGCTGAGAAGCACGATATCCCTCACGATCCTTCAAGGGGGAACCAAAGTCAATGTCATTCCTTCAGAATCGAGTGCTTCCATCGACTGCCGACTCGTCCCCGGAACGAACAAAGAAACATTTCTAAATGAGGTTAAGAAAAGAGTGGGAGATGAAATTGAGGTAGAAATCATCGCAGAAAGCGATTCCCTTCCCCCATCCCCTCTCGATACAGACCTTTATCAGGCGATTAAAAAATCCGCAGCGGGGAATGACCCGGAGTGCCCGGTTGCGCCTTTCCTCCTTCCGGGAGCCACGGACAGCCGTTTTCTCAGGGAAAAAGGAATCATCACCTATGACTTCTGTCCCTTCCGATTGACTGAGAAAGAGTTGATGAAGGTCCACGCCCATAATGAGCGGATTGATTTGGAGAACATCAAATTCGGAACAAAAATGCTGGTGGAAATTATTAAAGAGGTGGCCACCTAATCCCTCTGTAGAATCAGTTCATCGAAGTGGCGGGAAACAGTAACGGCTGGGGGAGATGGGAAACAGCAGTTTTGGAATGGGAATTTTTATCTAACTTAATATGGTGGTGCCGGCTTCGCCATTTATGGCTTTTAGAAGATTTTCCGGAGAGGTGATGATGGCTTTTTTACCGCCGCCTTCGAGAAAGGCGATGATCGCCTCGATCTTGGGCTTCATTGAACCGGGTTTGAAATGCCCTTCTTTCAGATACTGTTTGATTTCAGGGAGGGTAGCATGACGGATCGCTCGCTGATCCGTTTTCCCAAAGTTGAGATACACTGCATCAATTGCAGTTGAAATGATTAATGTGTCTGCTCCGATATTCCTGGCTAACAGCGATGAACTCAAATCCTTATCAATCACTGCCTCAACGCCTTCCAGGTCCCCTCTCTCATTCTTGATGACAGGGATCCCGCCTCCCCCAGCAGCGACGACCGTATAACCGTTTTCGATCAATAATCTGATCACATCCAGATCGATGATCTCTCTCGGTAAGGGTGAAGGCACAACTCGCCTGAATCCCCTTCCTGCATCTTCCACCACCTGCCAGCCGTCTTCTCTCTTATGCGTTAATGCTTCTTCTTCGGACATAAAAGAGCCGATCGGTTTTGAGGGATTTTTAAAGGAAGGATCATCCCTATCAACAATGGTTTTAGTGACTACTGCAGCTACCTTCTTCTCGATGTTTAATTTACGTAGGTCATTTAGAAGAGCCATCTGAATCATATACCCGATTGCCCCTTGTGTGTCCGCTCCACAGATATCCAAAGGGATAAGGGGAAGTTCATGGAGGGCAAGTTCTCCTCTTCTGTAGATGAATCCCACCTGAGGACCATTCCCGTGCGTGATGACCAGATTCAATCCTTCTCTAATCAGTTCGACAATGTATGTTGAGGTCTCCTGGATGGCTTCATACTGAGAGGACAGGGAGATGTGGTCCTTATCTTTAATGAGTGAATTTCCACCAATGGCAAGAACAGCAAGAGATGATTTCATGGAATAACCTCATTGCTTTCGAAATTCCAATAACCGTAGTAGTATAACTCTTTAAAACGGCTATCAGAGGATCAGGTGATCAGGGAGTGGACATCGGGATACCAGAATATCAGGTTAAAAAAGAAGTTTTGATCTGGTCTCCTGATTTCCTGGTACCCTGCCCCCTGATATTCTGGTCACCTGATACCCGGTTTATTTGGTGATTGGTATTTGGAATTTGGTTATTTCACACTTCATCTCTTTCCGAAAACCATGGCTAGCAATGCCATTCTCACAAAGACTCCGTTTCTCATCTGCCGGAAGTAAGCTGCCCCAGGATAAGCATCGACATCCGTATGAATCTCGTCAACCCTTGGAAGGGGGTGAAGAATGATAATTTTTTTCTTCAGGTTGTTAAGAAAAGCTTCATTAAGGATAAAACTCCCTTTCACCCTTTCATATTCGGAAAGGTCGGTGAATCTCTCTTTCTGGATTCGCGTCATGTAAAGGACACTGCTTGCCTTGACTGCTTCGGCCATATCCTCGGTTTCGATCACCTCGATTCCTTTTCCTTTCAAGCCGGAGACAATCTCTTCGGGCATCCTCAGGAGATTTGGGGATACCAAATAAATCCTGGCATTGAAAAGAGATAACAGTTCAACCAGCGCGTGTACGGTCCTTCCATATTTCAAATCCCCAACGAGAGAAATGGTTAAGTCCTTAAGGGAACCTACTTCTTTAAGGATGGTATATACATCGAGCAGCGCCTGGGTAGGATGTTGACCGGCTCCGTCTCCTGCATTGATCACCGGAATCGGAACGGCATCTGCAGCTTCTTTCGCCGAGCCAAGACGTGGATGGCGCAGGACAATAACATCCGCATACTGGGCAACGGTTCGAGCCGTGTCAGCGAGCGTTTCACCTTTTGCCACTGAGGAGCTCTCCACCGAACCCATGCTGATGACTCCACCTCCCAATCTCTGCATGGCCGCCTCAAAAGAGAGCCGAGTTCGTGTGCTGGGTTCGAAAAAAAGCGTAGCTAAGATTTTTCCTTTTAACAGAGAGAGGCTATCTTTCTTCTTCAGCTCTTTTTCAAACTCTGAAGCCACCTTTAGAATGGTTTCAACATCTTTCTTTGTAAACTGATTTCCGTGGAGAATGTCTTTTCCTTTAAGTATGGGCATGGTAACCTCCTGATTTCATGGTGATCAGGTTATCAGTTAATCAGGTAGTGTATATCAGGATATCCGGGCATCAGGCTATAAAATCTCTTTTTTTTCTGTTTCCCTGATATCCTGATATCCTGGTCTCCTGCGCCCTGATTTCCTGGTAACCTGATCCCCTACGAATTTATAATTTTACTTTTGTTATCTTCGTCGCCAGAAATTTACCTTCACCTGGTTTCCCTCTTATTTCTCCATCCTCAACCAATATTTTTCCTCTTTGCATAACGAGAACCGGTTTCCCTTTACACTTTCTCCCTTCATACAGCGTGTAGGGGGCTCCGGAATGCTGATTCTGATGTTGGATGGTGTAAATTTGTTTCGGGTCAAACAGAAGAAGATCAGCATCAGCTCCTTTTTGAAGGACGCCTTTCTTCGGGTAAAGGCCAAAGATCTTGGCAGGGTTTTCTGAAAAAAGTTGAACCAATCTGCTCGGCTTAATCCCCCTTTTACTGACTCCTTCATCATAAGTCACGGTCAGCATCGTCTCTGATTGAGGAGAGCCATAGGGAGCTTCAAAAAAGGAATCATCAATCTTCTTCGCTTTGGGTGCATGGTCGCTGGCGACAGTATCTATAATTCCTTTCTTTATTGCTTCCCAAAGGGCAAGCCGATCTTTCTCCATCCGAAGAGGAGGGCCTATCTTGGCCAGGGGACCTAACTTCTGAAGCTTGGCATCGGTCATGGTAAGGTATTGAGGACAGGTTTCCGCATAGACCGTCTGGCCCTCTGCCTTTGCCTGTTGAAGAGGAAGCACGCCTCTGGCCGTACTCAGATGCACAATGTAAAGAGGACAGTGAGTGACTGCCGCTATGGATATAGCCCTGAAGATCGCCTCTGCCTCCAGATAATCCGGCCTCGTTTTTAGAAATACGGCCTTTTGATCCTCCCCTTTTTTCAAAGAACGATCTTCGAAATAATCTGTCACCAGACCATTCTCTGCATGAACCATCGCCATGCCGCCGCATTCTGCAATCAGGTCCATGGCTTTTGCGAGATGGTAATCATCCGTCATCCATTTCAATTTGGCGTAGGCCATGAACATCTTGAATGAAGTGATGCCAAGTTCGAAGGCGCTTGGAATCTCTTCAATCTGGTTGGCTGGATCGAACAGGGTTCCGTGAATCCCAAAATCCAGATATGATTTTTTAAAGCCCTCTTCCTGATACTGTTTGATGGTATCGATCAGTTTCATGCCGGGTTTGGCATAAGCAAAATGAATGAGGGTGGTCACCCCTCCATGTGCTGCTGTCAAAGAGGCCCCTCCCAGGTCATCCTCATAGACAGGATGGACATGTCCATCGATCACACCCGGCATCACATACTTTCCGGAAGCATCAATGACCCTGCCTGCCTCCTCCATTTTCAACTTGGGCTCGACTCTGACAATCTTTTCTCCTTTGATTGCAACATCAGCCTTGCGGAATCCAGAACCTGAAACGACCAAACCACCCCGAATTAAAATACTATATCTTTCGATCATGTTTTTCTCCATGACATTACTCAATCCCAAAAAGTCATGCTGAACTTGGTTCAGCATCCACTGATTTAACCCCAGACCCTGAAATAAGTTCAGGGTGACAGTTTTTCTTTAGAACGTTCTTTTATCGCCTGTACAATCTGTGTGTATCCGGTGCACCGACATAGATTCCCCCGTATATACTCCCTTATTTCTTCTTCTGTGGGCTGGGGGTTTTCATCCAGAAGCGCCTTTCCAGTCAGGATCATCCCTGGTGTACAAAACCCGCATTGAACAGCTCCGTGTTCCAAGAAAGAGCCTTGAAGAGGATGAAGCTTTCCATCAGATCCCATAAGACCCTCTATGGTAACCACATCGCTTCCATCTGCAGCCGCAGCCAAAGTCAGGCATGAAAGAACCGGCTCCCCATCGAGAAGGATCGTACAGGAACCACACTCCCCTATACCGCATCCATACTTTGCCCCTGTCAATCCCAGATGCTCCCTCAAGACATTCAGCAATAACTCATTGGGAGCCACAAGGAGTTCCCGCTTTACCCCATTTACTGTCAATGTAATTTGTTTCTTCAAGATAAATGCTCCTACCTATAGGGTTCGAGGATTCGAGGGTCCAAGGGTTCAAAATTTTATCCTTTAGATCCTCACTTGAACCCTTGACCACTTAGCCCCTTGAACCCTTTCTTTTACATCACCAGCGCCATCAACGCCTTCTGTGTGTGGAGCCGATTTTCCGCCTGGTCGAAGATGACGCTGTTTGGTGAATCAGCCACCTCATCCGTCACCTCTTCTCCCCGGTGGGCCGGCAGACAGTGCATAAAAATATAGTCTTCCTTAGCGCCTTTGACCATTTTTGAATTAATCTGATACGGTTTCAGAATCCTGATCCTCTCTGCCTTCTCTTTTTCCTGGCCCATACTCGTCCAGACATCGGTATAGATGACGTCCGCCCCTTTGACCGCCTGTTTCGGATCATTGGTCACTTTCACGTCCGATCCGCTTTTTCTCGCATCTCTCTTGCCCTGGGCCACCACTTTTGAATCGGGCTCATAACCTTTCGGGCAGGCAAGGATGATATTCATCCCCATCTTTGAACCGCCCTCGATCAGAGAATGGGCAACGTTATTGCCGTCCCCGATATACGCCAGTTTCAATCCTTCGAGCCGCCCCTTCTTCTCATAGACCGTAAACAGGTCAGCGAGCCCCTGGCAGGGATGGGAGAAATCTGAGAGCCCATTGATGACCGGAACGGATGCATACTGGATGAGGTCGAGGATCGTCTGATGGGCAAAAACCCTTGCCATGATTCCGTTGACATACCTGGAAATCGTCCGTGCTGTATCGGCAATGCTCTCTCCCCGTCCTAATTGAAGATCATTCGAGCTCAAATAAAGGGCATACCCTCCGAGCTGCCACATACCCACCTCAAAGGAAACACGCGTCCGGGTAGAAGGCTTCTCGAAGATCATGGCAAGGGTCTTCCCCTTGAGCACAGGGTGCTCCTGACTCCGGATGAGTTGTAGCTTCAGTAACTCCGATGTCTTCAGAATCTGTTCGATCTCCTCTCTTGTCAGATCATTGAGCGTAGCCAATGACTTTCCTTTCATTTGAACTGCCATTTCTTCACCTCCACCTATTTATTTCAAATTTCAAATTTTAGATTTCAAATTGTATTTTTTCCATTTGCGATTCGAATTTTGCAATTTGCAATTAGCCGGCTCTTTTCCAGGCAAGGCCGATTGTATCTCGAACCAGTATTTTCGACACCTCTTTTCGATATCCTGCTGTTGAACGGAGATCGGTTATGGGTTTAATCTCTTCAGAGGCCTGAAGGCATGCCTTTTCAACAAGGCCTTCTGTAAACTTCTTTCCCTTTAAGATGGCTTCTGCCACTTTTGCCCTATAAGGAATCGCTGCTACAGAACCCATCACGATTTTACAATCTTTACAAACATCCTGCTCCCGTTCAATGACCACAGCCACACTGACTTTGGCTAAGTCAGCAGAAACCCTCCCCAACTTAACGAAAGCACTTCCCGTGCGAGCTTTTGGTTCCGGAACCTGGATTTCCGCCATCAAGTCCTCCTGTTTAAGGACGGTTTGTCTGGGCCCGGTGAAAAAGTTCTCCAGGGGGATGTTCCTTTCTTGATCCCCTTTGAATGCCTTGACTACTGCCCCGAAAGCAATCAAAGGAGGAGCAGAATCTGCTGCAGGAGACCCATGGCAGAGGTTTCCCCCGAGCGTTCCCATGATCTTTATCTGCGTAGATGTCACGGCCCTTGCTGCTTCATAGAGCGCCGTATACTGTTTTTGGATCAATTCGTTCTTCTCGATTTGACGAAAAGTGGTGAGAACACCGATACGCAGACCATGCTCGATGATCAGGTACCTGAGCGCAGGGATCTTTGTCAGGTTGATGATGACTTCCGGAAAGACTTTTCCCATCTTCATCCGGACGAGGAGATCCGTCCCTCCTGCCATGAATTTGGCCTTCCCTCCATAGTTGGCCATCCACTTCATTGCTTCCTCAATGGTATGAGGTTCAATCAATTCAAACGGTTGGGAGAGGATGTGAGAATTAATCATTTCGCTGTCTCCTTTCCCTTCAGCGCCTCAAGAACATCTTCAGGGGTGATAGGAATCTTCTTGAACCGAATCCCGATGGCGTTGTAAACCGCATTGGCGAGCGCTCCTGCAACAGGATTCAGGGCCGCCTCGCCAATCCCTTTGGCCCCGAATGGCCCTGTAGGTTCGTAAGTGTCGGTAAAATGGACTTCGATATTCTCCATCTTCGGCAAATCGTTTGCGGTCAACATCTTAAAGTCAGTAACCCAGCCACCGCTGGTCAGGTCTCCGGATGTCTCATCATATTGTGTATCCTCGAGTAGGGCATAACTTAATCCGCGATAGAGACCTCCGAACAGTTGCCCCTTGGCCAGTTCCGGATTGATCACCTGTCCCACGTCCGCATAGGCAAGAGCTTTTGTCGGCGTGATGACGCCGGTCTCTGTGTTCACCTCGACCTCGATGAAGTAGGCCATAAAACAGGGAGGACAGCTAACCTGACGAAGACTATCCACAGCGGCGATTGTCCCCCAATCATTGATCTGAGCGGTTTTGGCGACCTCTCCTACGGATATCCTCTTGCCCTGAACGCCGTCGACATAGACCATTCCCTGGCCAGCTTCTTCATCCACCTCCATCTTTAAAGAATGGGGAGGAGCCTGCAGAATTCTTGAAGCAAACTCCAGCAGTTTTGTTTTGGCCTGTCCGGTTACTTTATGGAGGGCGCCTCCTCCGCAATAGATGCCTCTTGTAGCATGGGTGCAGACATCATACACCGTAGTCCGTGTATCGACAGGTGAGATGCCGACCTTGTCAAGAGGGACTTTAAGCTCCTCTGCGACGATCTTTGCAAGCGCATCGAGGGTCCCTCCTCCGAGGTCCATAAGAGCGGTCAAGAAATCGACTGAACCATCCTCATTGATCTTTACGATGCTACCCGAATAGTCAATGACCTCCCCGGCCATCGGGGCACCTGCCCCGGAAGTGTGGAATCCTCTGGCCACGCCAATGCCCTTGCGAATGATTCCGTCCGTTTTCTTCTGATTAAATTTATTCTTCCAGTCAACCAGTTCAGACCCTTTTCTCAGCATCTCATCCACGCCGCAGCTCCGGATGATCGACTTAACCGTGGGGCCCTGCCCCCAGAAAGTCTCTCCTAAACCTACATAGTTTTTGAGGCGGAGTTCAACAGGGTCCATCTCCAGTTTTTCAGCCACCATATCCATCATCGACTCGACAGCAAAGGTCACTTGGGGATTCCCGAACCCTTGCATGGCGCAGGCTGGAACCTTATTGGTGTAAACCGCCTGCCCTTCGAATTTTAGGTGGGGAAGCTTATAAAGGGAGACCCACCAGCCTGCCATGCATCCCAGAAGAGGATAGGCCTGGGTATTATGGGCGCCGATGTCAACCACTGCTCTCATGTGGCCAGCCGCAAGCTTCCCGTCCTTTCGAACCCCGAGCTTCAAACGGATCCATGAGGGGTACTTGCAGTGGTCGTGCATATCCTCTTCCCGTGTTGAAATAAGCTTGACGGGTCTCCTTGCTTTCAAGGCAAGGGCCACTCCAATAGGGACAACCGAATTCATCTGGATGCTCGATCCAAAGGATCCTCCCAGGGCCACCTTTTTAACATTGACTTTACTGAGAGGGATCTGGAAAATCTCTCCTAAAAGCTGCCGAACGTTGTGGATGGTCTGCGTGGTCGTCCATACTGTGATGCCCCCGTCTGCTTCTGGCTGGCAGACGACTGACTTGGGTTCCATCTGCGCATGATAGACCCGGCCCGTCTCAAAGGTCTCCTCAAAAATGATCTCTGCTTCCTTGAATCCCTTCTCAATATCCCCCTCTACAATCTCCCGTGAAGCGGCGATGTTGTTTTTAACGTGGATCTCTTCCTGACCGAAGAGAATCGTATGGTGAATGAGAGGGCTTCCCACTTTCATCGCTTCAAAGGCGTCAAAAAGCGGAGGGAGTTTCTCATATTCTATGCGGACCAGTCCAGCGGCCTGCTCTGCCAGGTCTTCTGACTCGGCTGCGACTGCGGCAATTGCTTCTCCCACATGTCGCGGCGTGTTGGTCAATACGTGTCTGTCTTTGAATGTCTTGGAAGGAATGGTGACGATCCGCTCCGCATATTTCAGGGGCGGGACATCCTTCGGAGTAATGCAGACCGCTCCGATCTTTTCAGCCTCACGTGTGTCGATGGATTTGATTCTTGCATGGGGAAAAGGACTCCGTATGACGCGGGCGTGGAGCATCCGGGGAAGCACGACATCGGTCGTGTAGATCTCCTGGCCGGTCACCTTGGCAATTCCGTCTTTCCGGATGGATGTTTTTCCAATCGCATGATATTGCTGGTCTTTCATCTTCCTCCTCAAACTCCCTCAACCTCAGCCTTAGCCTTAGCCTTATTTGTAGCCTTGATCGCCTTCACAATCTTCTCTGGCGTCAGCGGCAAATCATAAATTCTCACCCCGATTGCATCATAGACGGCATTGCTGATGGCAGGGGCAACCGAACAAACCGAGGGCTCTCCTATTCCTTTCGCTCCGAAGGGACCCACGCCATCGCCTGATTCAATGAGGATTGTTTCTAATTCCGGCACATCCATCGACGTGGGTAGAAGATACTCCGAAAACGAAGGAGTCATGGTAATCCCCTGGTTAAGAATAACCTCTTCAGTCAAGCCATAACCCATCCCGTAGATGACTCCGCCTTCGATCTGGCCTTCTACACTCAGACGGTTAATCGCCCGGCCCACATCGAATGATGAGATCAGTTTCAATACCCGAATCGTTCCGGTCTCCTCATCCACGGCGACCTCGGCGCCATGTGTTCCGAATGTAAAATCCGGAAAAACCTGCCCTTCGATCCTCTCGAGTTGGGTGACATTGCGGAAAGGAGCCTTAAAAAGGGCGACATGGTAAAGCGGAAGTCCGTCGGAAGCGCATGCCCTCACCACCTCTTTCAGAGGAAGACTCTTTCCGCTCCTGTCCTTATCAATCACCTCCCTGTCCGCAAGGTCAAGCTTCTCACGATCGATCCCAAGGAGTTCTGCTGCTTTCTTGATTAAAACCTTTCGAACCTCCCGGGCAGCCATGAGCGTTGCATTCCCGGACATATAGAGCTGCCGGGTTGCCGTGGTTGTTCCGGCAAATGGTGTGAGGGCCGTATCCGCGATGTAGACCTTGATATCTTCAAGGGGAACTCCGAGAACCTCAGCCGCAATCTGGCAGAGCGAGGAGGCCTGTCCCCCTCCAATATCCTGGACTCCTGCCCGGACAGTCACGCTTCCATCCATCTCGATGGATACATGGGAACGCGAGGTGTCATGCAGAAAGACCATTCTTCCATAACTGGTCATGCCGGAGGCAATGCCCCTTCCGATCTTCATCCGACCGGAGGCTACAGACTTATCTTTCAACGCCTCAAGGACCTTCTCGGTCGTCTCCTTCAAGGCAACCTGGTGTTCGAGCCCCTGTCCTGTGGCCAAGGCCTCTCCCTTTTCAAGATAGTTGATCATCCGGATCTTCTCTGGCTCCAACCCAATCCGTCTGGCCAATGCATCCATCTGCGATTCATAGGCAAAGCAGACCTGGGGCGCTCCGAATCCACGGTTGGCGCTTGTAAAGGTATTGTTCGTCAGGACCGTATAACCATCGACCCGGACATGGGGGATTCGATAAGGGCCTGCCGCATTGACCATGGAGTACAACAGAACCCAGGGGCTGAGATAGACATAAGCGCCCGCATCGGAGACCAGTCTGGCCTGGAGCGCGGTCAATCGCCCGTCCTTCTTCGCCCCCGTCTTGTAAATCATCACATAGGGATGGCGTTTACTGTGCGAAAGGATCGATTCCTCGCGTGTGTAGGTCAGTTTGACTGGCTTTCCTGTTTTAAAGGTCAGGAGAGCAAGAAAGGCCTCAACGGTGATGTCCTCCTTCCCACCGAAACCTCCGCCCACATAAGTTCCAATGACCCTGACCCGGTTATGGGGAAGGTTGAGGACGTCGGCAATGCCCCTGAAATGTTCGATCACCTGGGTGGATACCCGGATGGTGATTACTCCGCTTTCATCAATCCAGGCCACGCCCGATTCCGGCTCCATATAGGCATGGTCCACAAAGGGAACATGGTAAGTGTTCTCTACGACGACATCCGCTTCTTTAAAACCCTGTTCGACATCTCCTTTGATGACTTCATAGTGGGTGATGATGTTCGACCTACCCTCCTGTACCTGGGGAACATTTAGTTTCATCGCTTCAATCGGGTCGAAGACGCCAGCAACGGGCTGATATTCAACTCTAATCAACTCCAGAGCTCTCTTGGCAATCTCCTCAGCTTCAGCCGCCACAAGGGCTACCGCTTCTCCCATGTAGTGGACTTTTTTATCTGCAAGAACACGGTAGAGCCCTTCAAACCCGCCGCCAACTGTGTGGGTCTGTCCGAAACGCGTGACCGATTCGTTTCGGGGAACATCTTTGGCGGTGAGCACGGCGTGAACGCCTTTGAGCTTTTCTGCCTTTGTGGTGTCGATGGAGAGAATCTTCGCGGAAGGGTATTGACTCCTCAACACTTTCCCGTAAAGCATTCCGGGCAGAGAAAAATCGGCTGCATAGGTGGTTAGACCGAATGCTTTTTCCCACGCATCATGTCGAGGAATAGGTTTGCCAATGATCTTTAATTCTGTCATTTCATCCTCATCGGGTTGCTCACCACAGTCAATGTGTTCGTATTGGTCTTTCTATGACAAATCCGAAATTCGAATATCGAAACTCGAAACAAATCCGAATATCGAATGACAGAAATTTAGAACAAGTTTAGAACATTTGGATTTAGAATTTTGAAATTATTTCGGATTTCGTGCTTCGGATTTAATATTTCTTATTTTTTTAGCTGCTTCTTCAATCGCCTCTACAATCTTTTTATATCCTGTACACCGGCAAAGGTTTCCCGAGATCGCTCTTTTGATCTCGTCCCTCGAAGGTTTTGGATTTTCGTCGAGCAAAGCCTTTGCTGCTGTAATCATCCCTGCGGTGCAAAAACCGCACTGGATCGCCCCCTTCTTCACAAAACTCTCCTGAAGGGGGTGGGGACGATCCGGTGTCCCGATCCCTTTAAGAGTGACTACGTTCAGCCCATTAGCCTGAAAAGCAAGCGTCAGACAGGCATTGACTGGTTTCCCATTGAGGAGAACTGCACACGCACCGCAGTCGCCCTTGCCGCACCCCTCTTTCACTTCGTTGTGGCCTAATTTTTCTCTCAGGACATGGAGAAGTGTCTCCAGTGGATTGATCTCGGCCTTCTTCCATTCCCCGTTCACATTAAGCTTCAATATGTAGGTTTTGATTTTTTTCATCTAAGCAAATTCGATTTAGCTAGAAAATAAAATCTCTACCCCCCCCCTTCATCCCCCCTTAAACTAAGGGGGGAATAGAGGGGGGTTACGGATTTTCATGGTTCCTGGGCGTCCCTCGGACATGGGCCATTAGGATGAAAATGAGGTCCGGAACCGAGTTCGGGATGACAAAAGGTTATTCCATTATTGTCATGCTGAACTTGTTTCAGCATCTCCCGGCTTCAATACTAATTCCCTTAGCCCCCTCTTCAAAAGCACTGAGGCCATTTCTATCCTGTATTCTTTGCTTGCCCGGATATCCGAAATCGGATGGACTTCTTTGCTGATAGCCTTGCAGCATGTTTCCAGAAGCTTT
>VGRY01000039.1 GCA_016875195.1 Deltaproteobacteria bacterium | reverse complement strand
TGACTTTGAAAGGAGCCATAGAAATTATCAAATACCACACTCATCATAACCATGTTGCATATATCTCTCACAGAAAGAAGGCTGTCGCCAAGGCGAAACTATTCAAAATCAATGTGTCGCTGTAGTACTAGTTCAATAAGGATAAATGGCGGACCGAAAGTAAAATTACAGAACTCTTAAGACCATGCCTCTGAGGTATTCACCTTCGGGGTGGGACAGGTCGACAGGATGATCGATCGGGTGTCCCCTTCGGACAAGAAGTTGAACCCTTTTGCCAGCATCCACAGCTGCAGCAAAGATGATCTTCTGAAAGAGATCCCAGTCCATGTGGTGGGAACACGAGAAGGTAAAGAGAAGACCCTCTTTTTTTAGCAAGCGGAAGGCCTGTAGATTGAGATCCTTATACCCTCTTGAAGCACCCGGGAGGTGACCCTTCTTTCTTGCAAAAGGAGGAGGATCGAGAACGACGATATCATAATCGGGTTCAAGGTTCCTCATCACTTCAAAAGCATCTCCCTTGGTTAGATGAGTGGGAATGTTTTCAAGATGATTAATAGCGAAATGATCCTTCGCTTTTACCAGGGCCTCTTCTGAAGAATCAATCAGAGTGATCTCTTTAGCTCTTCCAATGCCTGCATGGATGGAGAACCCCCCGGAGTAACAGAAACAGTCCAGAATCTTTTTCCCATGAGAGACCTCACGGAGGGAAAACCGGTTTTCCCTCTGATCTAAGTAGAAACCTGTCTTCTGTCCTGCTTTAACGTCAACCCTGAACCAGCATCCATACTCCTCTATCTTAACAGGATCGTCAATTTCTTCTCCGTAGACAGGGCCCTTAACTTCCGACAGCCCTTCCTCCCTTCTGGAGGATACGTCGCTCCGTTCATAGATGCTTTTCGGATGAAACTGGTTCACCAATAGATCGATGAAAAGCCCTTTCAATCGCTCCATCCCTGCAGTGAGACACTGAAGAACAAGGATGTCTTTGTAACGATCGACAATCAACCCTGGCAGGAAGTCTCCTTCTCCATTGACCACTCTGTAGGCATTCGCCTTTCCCTGCAATTTTTTTTCTCTCAAAGCATATGCACGTAATATCCGGTCTTTAAAAAAGGATGAATTTAAGACTTCCTTTTTTCGGGTCAGCATGCGAAGGATAATCTGGGAATGAGGATTGAACTGTCCCATCCCTAAAAAATTCCCGTCTCCGGAATAGACTTCGCCAATCTCCCCCGGAGAAAGATCCCCTTCTGCTCTTGCAACCGCTCCGGAAAAAACCCAGGGATGTCCCCTGAGCACCGGTTTTTCTTTCCCTTTCTTAAGGATAATCTTCGGTAGCATTTTGATCCTGATCTTTAAATAACCAAATTCCAAGCACCAATAATCAAATAATAATCAATCACCAATGACCAAAATTTTTGAAAAGATTAATAGGAGCCTGGTTATTGAGATTTGGGTAATTGGAAATTATTTGGAGTTTGGAATTTGGTTATTGGAATTTTTGCAACTGCGAATCTCGATCAATGGCGTCTGAAAAGTAGAAAATGATACTGCGGAGGATGGATCACATCTTCCGTTGGAGCGCCTTATGAATCACTTTTCCGATAAACTCAGAGTAGGTCATTCCCTGAACACGGATGGCCCTGGCCATGCCCGAGGGCGGGGAGATATCCGGATTGGGATTGACTTCCAGGATATAAATCTTTCCTTCCCGGTCGATGCGCATATCCACACGGGCGTAGTCCCGACAGCCAAAGAGTTTAAAGACTTTGATGGCAAGATGTTCCACTCGTTTCTGCATCACCCATTCCAGCGGAGCTGGGCAGACCGGTTTGGACTTCTGATATTCGATACTCTCCTGCATCCACTTGGCTTCGTAACCGCAAATCCTCGGAATTCCTTCAGGAAATTCTGAGTAATCGATTTCAGAGATAGGAAGGGGACCCACCTTTCCGTTCGTCTCCATCAACCCCACATTTAACTCCCTGCCTTCGATATATTCCTCCACCAGCGCAGGTTGATGATACTTTTCGATGACGTACCGGATCTGCCTGTTAAGGCTTTCATCATCATAGACCACGCTATCCTTTGAGATACCAAGGCTTCCGTCTTCATGAAGGGGTTTGACGATGATAGGAAAGATATTTCCTTTCAGGGATCCGACCTCACGATCGAAGATTTTATACCGGGGGGTGAGGATACCCTGAGAGGAGAGGATATCCTTCACCTTCCCTTTATCCTGACATAGGCCGAGTGTCAGCGGAGGAGACCCTGTATAGGGAATCCTTAAGAGATCCAGCAAAGCAGGGATATTCATCTCCATGCAGGCATCTCCATAAACACTCTCACACAGGTTGAAGACAACATCAGGCCTGATTTCTTTAAGCCAGTGGATGATAGGATCAATCTCATTTTGGACAGCCATCACAAAAAATTGATATCCCTGGGAACGGACCCCCTCTTCGATTGAACCGATCTCCTCATGGACTGCTTCCTCGGCCAGAATATCTTTCTCTTCTCCCTTCTCAAGCCTTTCAAGAAGGTTATAAAGAACAGCCACCTTTAGATTTGATTCTTCCATCGCTTTCTCTCTCTTGAGCCCTGAGCCCAACGTGGTTCATCGCTGGGATATCACCTTCTTTGTGGCAGCCTTCTCCTCTCTGCTGGCTTTTGCCTTTTTAAACTCGATGATGTTGGGTTCCTGGTATTCGTAGGTCTTCCCCTCGTAATTTCTCAGAACCATCTTTCCTTTCTCCCTCGAAACCAGGTAATTAGGTTCGACAGGGATTTTCCCTCCTCCGCCTGGCGCATCCACCACAAAAGTCGGGATGGCATAGCCTGTGGTATGGCCGCGAAGCTTCTCAATGATCTGAATCCCTGTGGCAACAGAGGTTCTGAAATGTTCTGTCCCCATGGCCAGATCACACTGATAGATATAATAGGGACGGACCCTCATCCTGAGAAGTTCATGCACCAGCTTCTTCATGACCGGGGCTTTATCATTGATCCCTTTGAGGAGGACGGTCTGGCTTCCAAGGGGAATGCCTCCATCAGCCAGATCATTACAGGCCCTTCTAACCGCATCGGTGATCTCCTTGGGATGGGTGAAATGGATAGACATCATCAGGGGATGGTACTTCTTAAGCATCTTCACCAATCCCTGGGTAATTCTCTGGGGAAGAGAAACTGGAACTCTCGTCCCGATCCGCAGGAGTTCGATGTGAGGGATCGCCCTCAAACGGCTCAAAATCTCCTCCAGTCTCTCATTTTCGAGAAGGAGAGGATCTCCCCCTGAGAGAAGGACATCCCGAACTTTGCGGTTTTTCTTCAAGTACTTGAGGACCTCTTCAAAATTTCCTTCGGTGATCGATCGCTCCGTGCTACCCACCAGCCGCCTCCGGGTGCAGTATCGACAATAGACAGCGCACTGATCGGTAATCAACAGGAGGACCCGATCCGGATAACGATGTACGAGACCGGGCACTGGGGAATCCTTATCCTCCCCGCAGGGATCGATCATATCACTTTTTGCGAGATGGAGTTCCTCGACACGGGGGATCGCCTGTCTTCGGACGGGACAATTCGGATTGACAGAATCCATCAGGCTGACAAAATAAGGAGTGACGGCCAGAGCCAGTCTCCCCTTCGAATGTTTAATTCCTTCGATCTCCTCCGGAGTCAACTGGATGATCTCTTTAAGTTGGTCCAGAGTCGTGATCCGGTGTCGGAGTTGCCATCTCCAGTCATTCCATTCTCTCTCGGTAACCTCCTTCCAGAATGGGGGAATGGTTTCTTTGGTGTCAACGGTGATCTTCTCTTCTTCTGCGGCTCGAAATAATCCAAGTTGTAATGGCCTTTCGATTCTTCTTAGCGGGACAGATAAATTAGAGTCTGAGGCAGGCTCCATCTTCACTCCTTCCCGCATCCCTGCCACTGGGATTCCACTCCTTCGCAAACAAAAAAGGAGATGTCGTGATCGGCACCTCCTCCTGCAACACAAAGGAATCGCCCTCTGTCCTCTAAAGCAGGCATGCACCTTTTCTTTATTTTTCGTTGTTGATGATTATTCTTACCCATTCTCTCTCTTCGATTCATCTGTTGGCGTCCACTCTCAAACGAGTGGGCGCCAACATTTGAACAACTCTCTCCGCTGTCCCAATTCCAGCCGATAAATCCTTTTTACTTCTTGGCTGGAGCGGGCTTTTCAGCAGGCTTTTCAGCGGGTTTCTCAGCCGGTTTCTCGGCCGGCTTCTCTGCTGGAGGGGCCTCAGCGGGTTTGGCCTCAGCAGGTTTCGGTTCCTCTTTGACCGCTGGTTTCTCCGGAGCCTTGGCCTTGCAACCAATTCCCACGGCAGCGATATTAACAACCAGCACCAGTGCAAAAAAGAGTAAAATCCACTTCTTCATCTGTCTTCACCTCCTTTCTGATTGAATCGGGGACCCTCCCCTTATTTTAACCGATGAAGAAAACTTGACTTCATCTGGAAAAGACATCTCCCGGATCACTTTCCTTAAGAGTTTGGGCTCAACAGGTTTTTTCATGATGCGGCGGATCCCTGCCTGTTTAAGACGCAGGGTGAGGTCATCGGTAATCTGTGAACTCATCAAGATGAAACGTTCATTCCACTTTTTTAAGAGAGGAAGCCATTTTTCAAAACCTTCCATTTCCAGGTCAGCCAGGATCATTCCTCCCTTGATATCCTTTTTCCTCTTCTCCAGCTCGGAAATATCTTCAATCTCCTCTACTTCAAATCCGTACTTCTTCAGAATTTTATTCAGACTGAGTCGTAAAAACTCATCCTTGTCGAGAATGAAAGCCCACTTCACCTTTTCTTTCATAAAAAATAATTAATATCAATTTCCGTGCCAAATTTTATGCTATATTTAAAAATATACTGTTTAAAAAATATAATAAAACCAATATATTACAATTTCCTGATTTAACAGAACTTCTTGGAATCAACTTACTTGAAGAAATACAATGGTAAAATGACATACCCTTAAAGACGAAAAAATGACAAATTGCCATAGTTTTATCGTTAACTCATCAATACTACGACTATTTGTCGCGTTTCATTCACTTACGCTTTTCTAATGGATTCCCTTGAATTTCCTCAATTTTTCTATGAATTGTCCTAACATTGATCCCTAACAGCTTTGCCGCCTTCAGTTTATTGCCCTTAGTCGCCTTGAGAGTCCGAAGCAACATCTCTCTCTCTACTTCCTCAAGAGGTGTCCCAATCTTAAAAGGAATCGCTTCCTGTTCCTCCTTAAAATCTCTGATCTCCTGTGGAAAATGCTGAAGGTCCAGTACTTCCGGGCTATGAATGACCAGAGCAGACTCAATTGTATTCTCTAACTCTCTGACATTTCCGCTCCAGCCATAGTCCATGAGAAGGTTGAGGGCTCTCTGCGACACTCCCTTTGCCTTCATCGCATATTTCCTATTGAACTTCTCAATGAAAAATTGAATCAAGAAGGGAATATCCTCTTTTCGTTCCCGCAAGGATGGCAGTTTGATGTTGACCACATTGAGACGATAATAAAGGTCTTCTCGGAAGGTAGAGTCTTTGACCGCTTCCTGCAGATCCCTGTTGCTTGCTGCAATGATTCGAATATTGACTTTGAGGGTCTTATTCCCTCCTACTCTTTCGAATTCGCCCTCCTGGAGGACCCGCAGCAGTTTGGTCTGAGTAGATAATGGAATATCCTCCACCTCATCCAGGAAAAGGGTTCCCTGGTGAGCCATCTCAAATCGTCCCTTACGGGATGCAACCGCTCCAGTGAATGCTCCCTTCTCATGACCAAAGAGTTCACTCTCAATGATCCCTTCACTCAATGAAGCACAACTCACCTTGATGAAGGGCATCCCCGCACGGGGACTGTTGTAATGGATGGCATTGGCGATCAACTCCTTGCCCGTACCGCTCTCACCGATGATGAGAACCGAACTGTCATACGGGGCAATATGGCGGATGAGTTCGAAGATCTTCACCATCTTCTCACTCTTTCCGATGATATTTTTAAAATGGAATTTATCCTCCAGTTGGGAGCGGAGGTCCCGGTTTTGAAGGATGAGGGTTTGTTTCTCCAATGCCCTTTCCGCCAGCAGCGAGAGAACTCTGGGATTGATTGGCTTTTCGATAAAATCGAAAGCCCCGAGTTTCATCGCCTGGACTGCTTTTTCAATCGTCCCCTGAGCGGAGATAACGATCACCTCGGTCTCTGGTTTTAATCCTTTCACCACTTCGAGAAGTTCGAGCCCGCCCATCTTCGGCATGACCACATCCGTGATCACCAGGTCAACCATCTCCTGTCGAAAGAGATGGAGACCTTCTTTTCCATTCGAAGCCAGGAAGATGGTGTAGCCCTTCTTCTTGAAGAGAAGACGAAGGCTCTCTCCCACACGGGGGTCATCTTCCACGATGAGAATGACTTTTTTGTCCATGCGATTAAATTCCAATAACCAAATCCCAAACACCAAATAAGCTCCAATGACCAAATCCCTAAAAGGAATAAACTTTTCCCCCAATTTTGGTGATTCGGACATTGGTTATTATTTGGTAATTGGTGCTTGGAATTTGGTGCTTCATCAGTTTATTTCGGGTTAAGCGGTAACCTTATCCTGAACGTGGAACCTCGATTCACCTCGCTCTTCACGGTGATCTCTCCGTGATGGTCTGAGATGATCTTCTTGGCAATCGAAAGTCCAAGACCGGAACCGGTGGGTTTGGTGCTGAACATAAAATCGAAAATTTTATGGAGATGCTCCTTGGATATCCCCACTCCATTGTCCTGTATGATGATGAACACATTCTTCTTCGATCCGCGGGTGATGAGATGGATCTCCCCTTTTTCAGATACGGCCTGAATGCTGTTGATAAGAAGATTGGAAATCGCCAGGTTGATCTGACTCACATCGATCTTCACCAAAGGCAGTTTTCTCTGAAAATGAACCTCCAGTCTGGCGTTCTTCATCTGTGCATCCGGTCTCAGCAGGTGGACAATCGAATCCAGCGCTTCATTCACCTGGACCCATTCAAATCGCAGAGGAGGAAGGCGGTTGAAATCGAGAAATTCTTTCAGATTATTTTCAAGGCGCAGGGTCTCGTAGCTGATAAAGTTAAGAAGGGATTGGATCTCCTCCTTCTGGGCGAGATGTATTTCCTCTCTCAGCTCATCCCTTAATAATTCAATATTGATATTGAGAGAGCTGAGGGGATTCCGAATCTCATGGGCCATCCACCTGGCTAACATACCAATCGTGGAGAGGTCTTTGCTCTGGCTGATCTCACGGGAGAGTAATCCTTTCTCCGTGATATCCGCAAAAGTGGCCAAACATCCGATGAAAGCCTCTTGTCGGTCAAAGACAGGATAAAAACTACACCGGAGTATCTGCGCTTCCTCTTCAGAAACAGCAGGGACATGGATGGCCAGTTCAATATCGTGATGGCCTTCTCTTTTTTCATATACGGAATTGAATTGCTTCCTGATGATTTTATAGGGGATGACCCGCTCGAACCTCTTTCCCAACGCCCGTTTTTCCTTAATCCTGAAAAACTCCACAGCCACAGGGTTGAAGATCTGGATCCGTCCCCGGTGGTCGGCAAAGACGACCGCTTCTTTCAAATGGTTCAGGATTGTCTCAAAGAGGTTTGGTGCGGGCTGGGTAATCTGCATCCATTATTCCACGAGCCCATATCGTTTCAGGGCATGATTGAAAATCGTCCGGATCAGTTGGCTATACTCCCATCCCATCCGTCTTGCCATGATGGGAAGATCGCCATAGACAGGTGAAAGGCCAGGAAGAGGATTAACCTCCAGAAAATAAGGCGCTCCGTCTCCTCCAACCCGGATATCCACCCGGGACACATCCCTGCAATCGAGGGCGCGATAGGCTCTCCGGGCCACATCTTCTATTCTCTTCAGTAGATCATCAGGGATTGCAGGGGGGCAATGGTACCGGACCTTTTCCTCCCATTCTCTCTTCACCTCAAGAGAATAGATCGCTTCATCCTGAGAACTTCCCTTGATCTCGATCTGCATCACTCCGAGGACAACCGGATCTTCATTGCCTAAAATCCCTACAGTGAACTCAGGGCCGCTCACAAACTCCTCGACCAAAACAGGAGTCCCGTAAGTCTCAAGAAGCCACCTCACCTTCCCTCTCAAGGTATTCGGGTCAGAGACCTTTGAATCGAGTCGTACTCCCTTGCTCGACCCTTCATAACATAACTTTACAAAAAGGGGATAGCGAAGGTTGAGGCTGTGGAGATCCTCTATCCGCTCGACTTTTTTAAATCCGGGAGTCGGAATAGCCTCACTTTGAACCACTTTTTTAGCCATGGACTTATCCAGAGTGAGGGCGAGGGTGAGGGGATCGGAACCGGTATAAGGAATGTTCAGAAACTCGAGGAGGGCGGGAATGTGAGACTCTCTGTTTCGGCCTCCAATCCCTTCTGCGATGTTGAAGACGATATCGACTGGAGAGGTCCGCAATCGGTCAATCAGGCCAACGCCTCCGCCTAATTTAAACACTTCATGCCCATCGCTTTCGAGGACATCGCGTATGGCATCGATCGTCTCTTCCGAATCGAACTCCTCAAAAGAATCGATCGGCTGATCTTCCTGATGAGTAAAATCCTTCTTTAAATTGTAAGTGATCCCGACTTTCAATTTTCTACGGAGGATATTCATTTGTTAAGATTTTCTATATCTCTGTTTCGTTTCTTTGTCAACATGGATTTCATTTTTACATCCTTTTTTTTGATGAAGGTATGGTTAAAATAAGTGGTTCTTCCGGGTTTTGTGTGGGTGCTTTTCCCATCTTTTATTCCCCCCTTAGATGAAGGGGGGTTAGGAAGATCATGGAGGCCTTTCGAAATGCATTCATCATGAAAACAACGTTTAAACGGAGTGGAGGGAAATCAGACGGGTGGAAAGAAGTCACCCTATCACATATCCGAGACAAGTAACCCCTCCAAGCCTCCCCTCGGTTTCGAGTCGCAACGACTTAACCTAAGGGGAGGTTACCTACCGAATATCCGATGAACCAAATAAGTATTTCGGAAGGCTGCCTTTTATGTTACATTAACTCCGTTATCTCCGGGAGCATGAGCAAGATGGACATTAAACGGGCAGAACTTTTTGAATCGCTGAGCAGCTTGAGGAAAGGATTTCTCTGGATCATCGGAACGGTCATTCTCCTCAGCGCCCTTCTCTTCCCATTTGCAAGGGAATTGCTCCGGCATCTCCATCGCTCTCTCTCGGAGGACCTGGTGGCTTATGGCATTCCCGAAGCCTTTTTCTCTCTGTTCAAGTTGACGCTCTTTGCAAGCCTCTTCTTATCCATCCCGATCATCTTTTCTTATCTCTGGAAGGCCTTTTCCCCCCTCTTCCGGAAAAGAGGCCTGGAATCTTCCTCTATCGTTCTTCTTGCCGCCATCTTCCTGTTTTACTCCGGGGCCGCCTTCTGTTACTTCGTCACCCTTCCCTTCGGCATCCAATTCCTCATGGGATATCAATCGGCCACGATCAAACCCATGATCTCGGTGGCGAAATACGTCTCCTTCTGTGTGGGGTTCATCTTTGCCTTCGGTCTCGCCTTCGAGCTCCCCTTAATCCTCGCCCTGTTGAGTTACATTCGGGTGGTCAATGCCTCGTTTTTGACCCGCAACCGAAGATATGCCATCCTGATCATGGCCATCCTCTCCGCTGTGCTCACCCCCACACCGGACGTCTTCAATATGGCACTTATGGGTGGGCCGCTCTACGTGCTCTTCGAGATCGGCATCCTTTTAGTTAAAATCATCGAGCAAAGAAGACCTGCCGATGATACGGCATCCCCTTCAACCTAAGAAGCATAAATAATAAAAGAGGCGCCATAAAATAAACGCCTCTTCATGATATTTCCTAGAATTTTAGATAAGTATTTATATTCTATTTCGATCCAGCCACTCCCAAAATCGTTACTGTAAAGGCAACAAAATTCCCCCGGCCGGGTAAATACTCCACCTTTACTTTTTCACCGGGAATGGGGTAGCGTCTGGGGATATAAGTCGTTTTCCGGCCGATCCTGAAGCTAATTAGGCTTTTATCCTTTTCATTCTCAACATCCATCACCAATCCTCTCTCAACGCTCTTGACGATCCCAGTCATCACCAACTTCTCCTGAGCAACCGAAGGCCCGGCGTAAAGCAAAAAAAGCACCGTCACCAGGGCAAACATAAGAACTCTTTTAAAGCCTTTCTTCATTCTGTCTCCTTTCTCGCAAACCAACAGCCAGTCTCTATCCCTTTCATTTCTGGACAGGATTGAAGAGGCAAACGCGGTTGCGTCCCCCTCTTTTGGCATCGTAAAGGGCCTGGTCTGCCATCCTGACCAGATCCTCTTTCGACTTCGGGTTATGACCTGGGAAATTTGATATTCCTAAACTGACGGTAATGTTGATGTGAGCCTGGCCCACCTCGAAGAGCTTGCTCTCCACTAACCGCCGGATACGCTCTGCAATCATCGTGGTCTCTTCCAATCCGGCCTCGGGCAGGATGAGGATGAATTCTTCTCCTCCGTAACGGGCAACCGTATCTTTTTTCCGGACCGAAGTTTTTAACAGGGAAGCGATCTCCCGAAGCACTTTATCCCCTTCTGTATGACCAAAGGTATCGTTCACTTTTTTGAAATGGTCGATATCGATCATCACCAGGGAGAGGGAAGATCCGCTGTAAAAGGACTTCTGCGCCTCAACGATCAGCCTTTCTTCCATATATCTACGGTTATACAAAGTGGTGAGGGTATCATAGACAGCCATCGTCTTGACAGAGCTGAATCTCTGAAAATGCTTTAACGTGGCCGCCATCTGGTACCCGATGACAGAAAAAAACTGTAGGTCCTGTGCATCGAAGGCATTGGGTTGATCACTATTGAGAGAAACACAACCGATGATTTCATCCTCCACAGCAAGGGGAAGGACGAGATACGATTTCAGAGTGGCCTTTGAATCCATCGCCATATGGGAGGGCCTTAGTTTTCTCTTCTCAACCTGTAGGGTTACACGTGCCAGATCATTCGGCTCTTCCCCCAAGACGGAGAAGACCCTTACCATATTTTGGGCCACCTCCTTCGTGAAGGACGGAGGGCAGGACTCCTCCTGATAGAGGTAGAGAGTAGATTCCTCTTTCCAGAGAACTCCGAGGGCGGAGAATTCAAAGAGGCTGGGCAGATTGTTTCCTGCCGATTCGACGATCTCTTTGATCTCAAAGCTTGTATTGATCGTATTGATGATCGATCGCAAAATATTCAGATTCTTAACGATGAGTCTCATCGCTTCCCCTATAAAAAACCGATGACACAGATTTTAAAACATGATGCCGCAGATATTTCGGTATGAATCAATACGTTTCCAATCTATGTAATCTCTACTTTTGAGAAACGAGACGCTCTGCTTCTTTCACTTTCGGGAAGACCTTTGGAAAAACCTCCCGGCTGATTACTCCTTCAGTAAGGGCTGAAAAAAGATTGAGAAGATGGTTAATGAGACTTTGAAACCCACGGTGGAGCTCGATAGGAGGAAGATTCCGCAAGTCCTCCCGCATCTCGTCCATGAAAACCCCTTCTTCAGAAACCTTCAGGGGCTTTAAAAAAGAATATTTTTCTCCAATCTTCTTGATGGAAAGATTGAATAGAAGCTCCAAGATGGCCTCTCCGATCAACGCTGATACGACCTCCCAGACCATTGACAAAAGGTTGGAATAGAGGTCCAGCACAAGATCAGAAGTCCATTTTCCTCCTTTAACTTCTTTGGTCATCGATCTTACTCACTCATAAAAATAATTAAAACAATCTATGTTTTGACCTTCCTCAGTTTTTTGATTAAATGATGAATCTCTTCATGATAGATGTAAAAAACCATAATAATAAGAGCGGATATTCCGAATAGGATGAGCAGAGTGATATATTGATGATCAAATGCCTTTCCGCCCTGAAGACAGGCCATCAATGTTCCAGGGATTCTCCCGATGGTAGAGATCACAAGAAAAATCCCAAGATGCATAGGAGTCAACCCCAGGATATAACAGAGGGCATCCTTTGGAAAACCCGGAATGAGAAAGAGAAGGAAGCTTAGAATCACACCCTCATGCCCGATCAAATAATCAAATTTTTTCATCGTCCGGATATGGACAAACTTTTCAACTGCCACTCGTTCAAAAAGCCGAGCCAATATGAATGCAATCCAAGAACCGATAATAGAACCTATGATCGAATAAAACACCCCTGCCTTGACACCAAAGAGATATCCTCCCATGAACTCGATGAGGCCTCCCGGGATAGGAGCAACAACAACCTGAAGAGCCTGGATAAGGATGTAAGCGACAGGAGAATAAGCACCATAAGAGGTAATGATCGCCTTCAAATGGTGTTGATCGTGGAGGAGTTCGTAAAATTCAAGGGCCTTGACCCAGAGCTGTGAATTAAACCGATAGATGAGAAGGATAACAACGCCTAATAGAAGAAGGAAGATGAGCCAATTTCTTCTTTTTAAAAAAGAGACCGTCATAGGGTAGGAGTTAAATGTAAACTTTCTATTTTCAAGCCTAAATAACATAAAAAACAATAAGAGTAAACCCCGTTAGAAAGTTTTCAACTTTCTAACGTGAAAGCTCACACGGGGGCACTCGTCGCGCAAACGCTGGCGCAGCGGGTTAAACCACGTGTTCGCCCCGTTTAGGGATAAATCTCTAACGGGGTTCGCTGAAAAGGAAACAACCACCATCCCCGCAGCAGAGTTGCGGGGCTTTCTAACGGGGTAAAGGTTTTTTAAAACAGAGGGATAACTCACATTTTTTGCAGACCGACACTAAAAACTCATAAAAAATGGGGTTTAGTAAATCACTTAACCACTTCCCAGGAATTGGCGTCCCCATCCCGATGAAGATCGGGATGTCCTTGGTCTAAGAAAACCCAAGAACAGAAAAACCCTGACCGAAGCCAGGGCTTTTCGTAATAATAATTGGCGTCCCCAACGGGAGTCGAACCCGTGTTACCGACGTGAAAGTGCCTATGGCAGCGGTTTTGAGGGTTTTCCCACTAATTCACATGAATTCACATACAGTGATTAAGACTCGGATGTTAAAGGGCTTTCCTGAGAAAATGCTATCTCTTCCCCTTCGTATTGATTCTTACCGTTTCGCATGATTCCTGACGGATTATAGTCATTTTTTAGTCAATTCTTATCCACTCTTTAGACACCTATATGGACACCTGTTTTAGTTTCCGAATAGTCACTATTGGGACACCGGAATTATCCCTTTTAATTGATCCTGTTTCATCTCCTTTCATTTACAATTTCCTTTCATCTTTAGCTCTTCAACTGTCTTATCTGTTTGCCAGCCTACAAGGACAATGTCATTGAAGACTAACTTAATAGGTACCTGTGAATATTCCCATACATCAAGAGATTTCTTGCCACTGAATACTGATCCACCTTTGACATTCCAACCAGCACTTAGAAATTCATCACTTGATATTGTATAGGTACGATTAGGCGTTCCCCACACATCCAAGAAGGCGTTTCGATTCAATCCAGTTGTAAGAAGTCCATCACAAATTTGTTGTTTATGCCTGGCCATTGCACAACCAAATAGAATCCATATCATCAGAATTGATAGAATAAATATTTTTTTCATTCCACTCCCCCTTTCCCTTTTGAGGTTCGCTATCGTAATTGCTTCATAATGAAAACCCTATTTACTCTGTTTAGAGTATTACCACTTCCCGATTTAAAAAATCCCATTCCTTTTGCAGAAATGGGGTTTAATTTTCTCAACCCATAATCCCCCCAATGGGTTAGAAGTTAATACCAGAGAGAGCTTCAGCCTGGGTAAGAAACTATCAGAGATGCTCAAAGAAGTCAATAAAACACCTTAGCTACCCTTCTAAAAAATGTGGTAAGGCAAGACTCCATACGTACATACGTGTACGTGTGCAGTATTTGAGTTGAAGGGTAGTGTCAAGATTATGTTTCTTGTAGCCTTCACCAAATGTTGGAGCCATAAAGGCAAGAAAAATGAGAGGTTCCGCACTGGAATCTTTGCAAACAGAGAGGTAGGTTATTCTTGCTCCCACTTTTACTCTCCTCTAATTAATACAAGGTTTACTTCCTACACTTCATCCTGAATTTGCAAATCTAATTCTATTCGGCTAATACAATCATCATAGAGTCCTGTAGACGTTTTGACAACTTTTCTAAATCACCAGCCTCCTTTGGCAACTCATTTATAGAGTAATTCAGTGGCTGCACTGAATCAATCAGGGCTTTAAGATAGGAAATTTTTACTGCATAATTCACATTTTGGGGTAAATCCCCAGTCCATCTGAAAACTTTAACTGCATCAATTTTAGATGTAACTATGCCCACCACTTCCCCATTTAAATTAATCAATGGGCCTCCACTGTTTCCAGCTTGTAATGGTACAGTAATTTGATATGTTCGAGGGTCATCCTGAAATCCACTCACTGAACTTATTAATCCATCTGTCACTTTTGGTTTGGTTCCTAAAATATCAGGGTGGGGATAGCCTATTGTAAAGACTTTAGCCCCTATCCCGGGTTTAGAAACAGCTATTGGCAAAGCAGAAGGCAGCTCGTTTGGATTGGCTACTTTCAGTAAGGCAATATCATTTACTTTATCGCCCACAAAGACAGTAGCTAAAATTGTCTTACCATCTGGGCGAATTAAAGTTATTTTTTCACGTCCTTCGACGATGTGCTGGCTAGTTACAACATATCCCAATGTAATGGGCCAGCAAGTCCCCAAACTGGTTCCCTTTCCGATTGATGGCTTATCAGGTAACTGATTCGGTTGTCCGGGATATTCCGTTTTGTTTTTTACGACCTTATACCCCTTGCCCTCCATACATCTTCTATAAAAAGCATCCGACCTTACCCAAGAATAACCCGTGTTAATCGTCTCCTTCTCACATTGATAAGAATCCCTTTTTAGTTCAACTTCCGTCATGTTCGGTTTATACCAATTCCGTTCCTGATAAGCACAACTTAATAAAGTAAGCAATAGTAAGAAACCTATCCATTTTTTCATTTCATTTTCCCTCACTTCTTGACGCAGGCAGGAACATGAGCTGTTTTCCTCTCAAGCAAACTCTACTCCATGTCTAAAACTAATCCTACCATGCCTTACTTTTTCCTCTTAAATGTATGAACCGAACCGAAAAGAAATAATGTCATTACCAAAACACAGCGCTGTTTCGTCATGAAATCATACCTATAAAGGAAAACCCCATTACTTTTTGAGAAATGAGGTTTTATTCGTTCTAGACCCATATCCCTCTTTAGTGGGTTACAGGTTATCAATTAGAAGACTCAATAATGGTTCCATCCTATAAAATACAATTCAATAAGTCAACAACTTAAACTTTGATTCTTATCTCTTCAGGACACTTCAGGTTAAGTTTTCTACCATTTAGCTCTCTGATGCAACGGCCTCAACTCAGCTTCTTGGATTCTACAGGAATAAAAAAATCAATTTCCTTGGGCCGTTCTTTTATGGGCGGGAGTCCGATTGCGGGGGCATAATTATGTTTTTCAACCGTTTTAAAGCCTTCTTTGACCGTAATCACGTCGTAATACACCCTGATGGCAGTTAATTTAATCTGCTTAGCCTTGGGGTCGGGTTGCGGGTCATAGATCATTTCAAGTAAGATGTCTGCTATTCTTTTCCCTGTCTCCCTCTGCTTCCTCCTGGCAGCTGATAAGAGGCTTCTTTTTTCTTTCTCGCTGAGATTATACGACTTTCTGCCTGCTCCTGGCCTTGCTCCACCTTTCGGCATCTTCCATCACTCCTTTTAAATTTATTTTTTCGATCACCACCCACACGGGGGGAGGGGATTGGCGGTGGCGCCCATTATACTCCCGGCGAGCAATCGTACTCGCAACTACTGATTTTTTTCATAATCAACCTTCTCTCCGCTCAAAATAGCCCTGGCTTCCTTTGCTCTCTACGGTCAAGGCAGCCTCTTTGTACGCCTTCAAAGCCCTCTCTAACCCTACTAAATCACCTTCTAGGGCCAATCTATTGATTTCCTGCTCTAGCTTGGAGAGGGTTTGCCATCGTGGGGTATTTTTTACCTTGCCCCTGACTTCAGGATAGATCCGGTTGATCTCATGCAGGGTTTGCTCGATGAGGAAACAAGGGTCTCTTAGAACGTCCGCCTTGTGGGCTTTCAGGACTTCAAGGAGAGGGATTATTTCTTCAACCGATGGATCACCCTTGCCTTGGTAGAAATATCGTATCTTTTCACCGTCAAGATTGATTGAGTATCGTAGCAACCGGAGCCTATCTATGGCATCCATCCAGGGAGTCATACTTCCCCCTTCAAGAGATTTATGACGTCATTGGGTGCCTTCTGTAAATATTGAAAATTTACTACATTTGCTACATTCTCTACATTTGTGTTGGACTCCGACTGCTTGAAGGATGTACTTAATCCTGTAGCAAAACTCTCACCCCTTTTTTCTACATCCGTATTGTCCAGTGATTTCGATTGGGATGTAGCAAATGTAGCATCTGAACGAAAACTTCTATCTTTTTGGAAGTGGATAGGGACGCCCTTTTCCGTCCTCTGCCCGATAGAGAAATTTACCCCAAATTCCATGAGGGTTGTCTTGATCCGCTCCAGATGCTTGCGCAAGGACCTCTCATTCTTAGGGAATGTCCCGTCCTCCCTTCCAGGGTTAGCGATGTTTTGCAAAGATTGGAATGCATCTTTTATCAACCCGTCCCAATCCGTCTTGTCAGCCATGAATGAAAGTACACTTTGGGCCAAGGTATTCCCTTGAACCACCTCTTCGTTTTGGCATTCGATATTTCCCTGATATTCTTTTAAGAACTTGTCGCCACCTCCTCTGTTGAGGGCCTCGGCTATTGCGTATCCCCATCGGGTGAAATCTGCCATCCGATACAAAAAGGGTAGCCTGACTTCCTGATAGATGCCCATTGCCTTCGATAAGACGTCTAAAATGCCACCTAAAATCCTCGGTCTGCATTCTTCGAACCTCCTCCATAAGTCAGCTTCTTCAACCCTACGGGTGGGATCGATCCGTTCAAGAGGTAGAAGGATCGTTCTATCCATCAGGTCCGGTTTGGACACCAGAAGATTAATGCCGTTCAGACCGATACAGCGTTTCACTCTATAGATTACGTCATCATCGTCCGTGAAGAGTTGCCGTTTCGAAAACCCTCCGCCTGTGCAGGCCTGGGCCAGAACATCTGACATCCAACTCGGCAGAGAAGACAGGTTATCGAACAAACAAACATGGTGGTGGGCTATCATCTGCACCAACTGGGTAACATCCCGGGGTGTGATAATTGCCTCAACGGACGACGGGTCAGTCAATTTCTTGATAGCGGTGCAGAGACAGGTCTTTCCGCTTCCCTGCGGCCCATGGGGATGAAATATAGGATGAGGTATGTCGGGGACAAAACAGGAGATGATGTAAACTAAGACCAGCAATCGATTGGAGCCTGAGACATTTATAAAATTGAAAATCTCTTCTGGATTGCCTCCAATGACAGGTTCAACCTGTAATTGTTGATGTGTGTATCTTCTGAATAGTATTGGTGCATCAATTATTTTCCACCCTTCGGAATTAATTCTTACAGCCTTCCCATGACCTAAATCGTACCAAAACGATTTTTCGACTTTCGCTATGCGGTTCCACAGTTCATTTTCCGGCCCGTCGAATACAGCCTTTGCCTCAAGAACAGTCAAGGCCTGATTCAACGAGTCAGAATTTAATCCTTTACCTTCTGATTCGTAATACAGCCTCGATAGCCACTGCTTGATTTTCCTTGAACGTAACGGTACAGCCTCCCCCTCAAGGAAGCAAAAAGGCTCTTTGTTGTTATCATGAAAAAGATTCAAGGAGGCCGATAGAGATAATATGGTCTCGGCCTGTGTAGGTTTGCTCTTCCCCTTATTCTTCCGCTTAATTTCTTTTTTCGGTAGTGCCTTAAACTCATCAAGGCTATGGTGGCTGAGGTAATCGTCAAGGCCTTTTAAAGGCCCTTGTGGAAGCTCGACAACGTAAACCTTCGCTCCTTGATCAATTAGACGGTAGGCCAACTCATAGACAGCCTGCCAAAGGTTCTTCTTATATCCGTGCCGATTAGAGTCTTGCCAATCATTATCAGGAATGAGGTAAACAATCCTATTCTTCCATTCAATCAAATAGAAGTCCGAAATAAGGTTCTTGTCCTCGCTCCCATCGCTCCAGTTCCAAAGGCCGGTTAACCCAATACATGGTAAACCTTCTTGAAAACCTTTTAATGATTTAAGTTCTCCTTCGACAACGAATAAGTCGATGGATGATTCTTTTAAAAAAGAGTCGATTCCAGTGGGAAAGTAGAGGTGGTTCCCCGAATTCTTCTTTTGGTAATAGCGTGGATGTTTCTCCGAGTTCGGAAAGAGGCGATACCGCTCAAACCCATTGGCATGGTGAAAGGGTATTGCCATTACTGACTCGACGGACGGAAAATTGGCGCCCATCACTCTATTGATGTCACCTGGTACAACAGAATAAATCCCATTTTCTATGATGGTCTTGTCAGTTAGTCCTGATTTTCTAATATGGCTTAAATGGTCTGGGTGGAGGGATATTGAGTGTTCATGAGTGTTTGACATTCCGGCTCTCCTTCACCCGGTGAAAGTAGTCGTTGAGAATGCGTGCATTGATTTCTGTCTGCACCGTCACCGGAAATGAAATGATCTCTTTGAACCCTAATATTCCTTCACGATCCTTATAGGAAGTGAAAGGATTTCTCACGGAGGGTTTGCCGTTAGTTTGACAAACCCGGAAGTCTCGGACGGTGATCCCGCCGATCTCCAAGTCAACAAAGGCCCGCGTTGATTTGTGGCCCTGTAGCAGCCTAATCTCTTTTACACGGATCTCCACGGCTACACCCACTCCCGCTCCTCAACCAAGTTCTTATTGACGAAATTGGCAAGGTCCCTTTCCCGGAAGAGAACCCGCCTCGATAGCCGGACATGGGGAATCCGCCGCTGTGCTACCCATGCCCGAATTGTATGCGGGCTTATGCCTAACTGCTCTGCTGCCTGCTTGACGCTTTTTAACGGTTCCATAACCTCAATCTCCCTTCCTAAAAATTCCTCTTGACTTTTAAAAATACATATCATAAAATACGAACGAAGTCAATTAATATAAACTTGTACGCATCTAATAATCATATCTAATTATCAGGATAGACAGGGATTTTGATGATGGCTTCCAGCAAAAATATTAATAAACGAATTGTACGGGCAACATTAAGGGAACTGGTCTTCACTTTAGACGAGCTATCCAAAGGAAAGGGAAGTAATACCGACTTAGACAAATTAGAGGCAGCAATTTCTCTTGTGGCATCTGCTCCCACACGGGCAGAAAAAAAGAAGAAGTTAGTTTCTACAGCATGCTTATTCAATGATTTAGGAATAAAATATCCAATGCCCCCAATAGTAATGGTAGGGAATCTTTTAGAAAGAATCAAAATGACTGCTGATTATTTGGAGAAGCATGAACCCCATTCTCGTTTTTTCAAGTGGGAAGTAGGGGAGGTTTTTCGAATAATAGCTAAATATTTCGATGGAGATAATTGGGAACGTATAAAGCGATGCCCCCAGTGTGGAAATTGGTTTTCAGACTATTCCCGAAATAAGAGAAAAGAGAGGTGTTCAAAAAGCTGTACAGATCGCTGGTGGTCCAGGGGCAGGAGAAAAGAAGCACGACACGGTAAAAGCAAAAAGAGAAGAAAGGGAAAGGAGGAATAATCATGGGGATCTCGGTTCAATGTCTATTAGGGGTATTTACTTGACTCAACCTACCCCTAGGGATTGTGGTCTGATCATCGAAGCGAAAGTAACCGGTTCCACCTGTACCGCCTGCTGGACCAAACGGTAAAAGAGCTTTCCACGGGAGGTCGATTTGCGGCGGTTGAACCTGAAAGTGAACTCGTCGAGGTAGTAGTCGAGATGCTCTTGGCCAATGGCACCCTGATGGGTGCCCAGCAACCAACGTTTCAACAACGAGACTACCCGGTGCACCCGGGGAAGCAGGTGTTCGCCTTGAAGCTGACGGCGTTGGATACGCCGATCGTGGGTATAGCCCTCCAACCCAAGGTAAGCGTTCAAGCCATCGGTCCGAACGGTGCTGCCCGGCTCGATGGCCTGAGCAATGAAGCCATGGAGGCTGGCCTGACTCAGGTCGGGAATACGACGCAACCGGATGCGGCCAATGCCTCCACCATCTTCCTCTGCTGCCACAACGATCAATGCCTTCTCGTATGTCAGCCGGCCGACCACGCCCTGTTCCTCGCTGCCCCAGTAAGTCTCGTCCACCTCCACTGTACCGTGCAGTCGGTCCCGGCCTGGCCGCACCATGGCTCGCCTCAACTTGTGCAACATGGCCCATGCGGTCTTGTAACTGCGCAGCCCCAACGCTCTCTGCAATCCCAATGCACTGACTCCATTCTTCTGGCTGGTGACGTACCACATGGCCCGAAACCAAGTGGTCAGAGGCAGATGACTGTCCTGGAAAACCGTCCCGGCAGTTACCGACGTTTGATGGCGGCAGTCCGCACAGAGCCACAGCCCCCGACTCATCGGCCAAGCAGTCTTGCCACCACAGCGGGGGCAGACAAAACCTTCGACCCAGCGCAGAGCAAACAAGTACTGCCGACAGGCCTCTTCGCTGGTGAACCGTCGTTCCAGTTCCAGAAGCGTGCGGGGATAATCTTCGATCATCACCGCCAATACTACAGGTTGGGGTAGGTTGAGTCAAGTAAATACCCCTAATGTCCAAAGTGCGAACACTGGCAAAGCGACTTTTCTGATATCTGCAAGGGGTGTAAGGAGAAGGGGAAAGAAAATAATCTACCCGTTGACTGTGGGGGATGCTTGACTCCTCTCTGTAAGAAGTGTCAATCCTCTCTCAAGGTCTCAAAGATTCTTTATGGCATCGACTATTACGATGGGGATGGGCGAAGGCATCGGAAGAAGATCGGCACACAGAGGGGGATAGCAGAGAAGGCCCTGGCCGACATTGACCTGAAGAAGGCAAGACAGGAACATTTGGGCATCCATGAGAATAAAAAAACTTCATTCAAGGATTTCTCAAAGACGTACCTAAAGATGGTTAAACCCCTCCTCTCTTCCTCATCCTTCGAACGTTTTGAAAGCATCATTGACAAGCACCTTCAGCCGTCCTTTAACTGCTATCTCTACAAGATTTCAAAGAAGCAGATTACAGAGTATATTGAGAAAAGATCAGGGGAGGTTAAGCCTGCTACAGTCAATCAAGAAATCAAACGTCTCAGGCACATGCTTAATAAGGCTATCGAATGGGGTTACATCAGGGAGAACCCTTGCAAGGGGATTAAGAACATGAAAGAACCTTCTGGCAGGATTCGGTATCTCTCCCATGATGAGATGGAAAGACTTCTCAAAGCCTGTGATGTTTCCTCTTTGGCAGAGAAACCGAATAACAAGGGAAGGACCTTCTCTAAGATCATTTCCGTTTACCTCAAACCCATTGTCCAGATAGCAATTCATTCGGGAATGAGGAGAGGGGAGATTCTGAATCTCCAATGGAAAGATATTGACTTTAAGGAGAGAAGAATCCTTCTTGAACAGACCAAGAATAATGAGAGACGAGTCATTCCCATGAATGAAACCCTCTACCAGGTCTTAAAATCCTTCCCTGTTCATCTTCATCAAGAGAAGGTTTTCCCCGATATTAACGGGAATATGGTCACAGTTGCCTTTGAGAGGGCCTGCAAGAGGGCTGGAATCAAAGATTTCCGGTTCCATGACCTCAGACATTCATTCGCCAGTTATTTGACGATGGGAGGGGAGAATTTAAGGACGGTTCAAACACTCCTAGGACACAAAGACCTGAGAATCACAATGAGGTACAGCCACCTCTCCCCTGAACATCTCAGAGAAGCGGTTTCCAGGTTAGACAGGAGCCTGACTTCCCCTCCTGTCCAATCTAAGATTCAAGAGTCAAAATAGCCAACGGGACAAAGGAAAGTAGTCAGTTTTTAGTCAGTCGCAAAAAAAGGGTTACAGGCTATTGCTTGTAACCCCTTGTTATTGTTTGGCGTCCCCAACGGGAGTCGAACCCGTGTTACCGACGTGAAAGGCCGGTGTCCTTGGCCACTAGACGATGGGGACCTTCCCTATGAAACTCCAATTACCAAATTCCAATATCCAAATAATCACCAATGACCAATTTTAAAATTACCAAAACGTCAAAACATTGGTTATTGGTATTTCGGTCATTATTTGGTTATTGTTGCCTGGAATTTGGTTATTTCCCATGGTGGGCCGTACTGGACTCGAACCAGTGACTCTCTGCTTAAAAGGCAGATACTCTACCTCCTGAGTTAACGGCCCTATCGATTTAGATTAAGAGAAAACCTTCCAAATTGTCAAGACGTTAAATCGAGAACTCTGAAAAACCACTTTTCGTTCTCTGATTTCAGAGATTTCAAAAACCGATTCCATAGATTTTTCTTTAGCTAGAAAATAATGTTCATAACCCCCCTTCATCCCCCCTTAGACTAAAGGGGGAATAGAGGGGGGTTATGGATTTTCATGGTTCGCGGGTGACCCGGCGGGCATGGGCCATTAATTTCAATATATCAATCTGTGTAATCGGCTCCTAATCCGTGTAATCAAAGATTATTTTGAAACGGGTTTTTAATTTCGATCGTTTCATTCCTCTCCGAACCTACTGAAACCATGGTTATTTTCACATGGATCAATTCTTCAACCCTCTTCAAATAGCGTTGCGCTTGAATGGGAAGATCTGAAATCTTTTTCGCTCCCTTGATCTCGCTTTTCCAGCCGTCTAATTCCTCATAAACAGGTTCGCATTTTTCCAGAGTTTTTAGATTGCAAGGAATATATTGAATAACCTCGCCATTGACGCGATATCCCACACAAATCTTCACCTTGTCGAAATCATTCAGCACATCGAGCTTGGTGATGGTTGTCTCCTGAATCCCGTTGATCCGGATAGCATGGTTCACTACAACAGCATCAAACCAGCCGCATCTTCTCGGCCTTCCGGTTGTAGCCCCGTATTCCCCTCCCTTTTCGCGAATCTTCTCTCCGATCTCATCCTTCAATTCGGTGGGAAACGGCCCCTCCCCTACCCGCGTGGTATAGGCTTTTGCCACACCGATCACCGAGTTGATCATCGTTGGGCCAATTCCCGAGCCTGCGCAGGCATTTCCTGCCACTGTATTGGAGGCTGTCACATACGGGTAAGTTCCGTGATCCACATCCAAAAGCGCTCCCTGCGCTCCTTCAAAAAGAACATGCTTACCCTTCTGGATTTCATCATAAAGGACGAGCGAAGTGTTTTTCACATACTTCCCAATCTGACTTTTAAACCGGAGGGATTCCTCGAATACCTGCGATAACTCGAAAGGCTTCTCCTCCAACACCTCTGAGAGATAGAGATTTTTCTGCAGAAGATTGGCCTTGAGCTTTCCATAAAAAACCTCTTCATCCAGGAGATCCCCCATACGGATTCCGGAACGGGCCACCTTGTCTTCATAGGCAGGCCCGATACCACGTCCTGTGGTACCGATCTTAAAGACCCGGTCTCTTGCAATATCAATCCTCCGGTGGTAAGGGAGAATGAGATGGGCCTCTTCGCTCACCATCAACTGCGAATCATCCTTCAGATACCCCCTCTTTTTCAATTCTGCCATCTCCTCGATCAATACAGCCGGATCCACGACCACTCCGCTTCCGATCATGCATTTCTTATTTTCATAGAGGATGCCCGATGGAATCAGATGAAAGACAAATTTCTCTCCCTTGAGTACGATCGTATGCCCTGCGTTATTTCCCCCCTGAAACCGGACCACGACATCCGCATATTGGGTCAACAGATCAACGATCTTTCCCTTGCCTTCGTCCCCCCATTGTGCGCCTACAATCACAACATTGGCCATATTTATCCTCACTCTGTGTTTTCAATCAAAGCTCGATCTGCCGGACCGAGATGATATTGGGCATCCTCAAAATGTCACCTAACATCCCTGGAGGCAGCGGGGAATCAATATGAAGAAGGGAAATCGCCATTCCGCCCTTCTGGTCGCGGCCGAACTGCATGGTGGCGATATTGATTTCTCGACTTCCCAGCGCCATCCCGAGATTTCCAATCACTCCTGGACGATCATAATTATTAACCAGAAGGATATACCCCTCAGGAAGAGCCTCAATAAAGAAATCATTCAATTTGACAATTCGTAATTCCTTCCTTCCAAAAAGGGTCCCAGCGATATAGTTCTGCTCCATCTTCGACCGCACGGTCAGTCCAATCAGGCTCGCAAAGTCTTCTGAACTCTCGCTGACCGACTCGGTCACTCTGATTCCTCTTTCCTTGGCCATAATAGGGGCATTGACAAAATTAACTGTTTCACCCACAAAAGGGGTCAGAAGCCCCTTCAGGATAGAAATGGTGATCGGTTTTGTCCCATAAGTGAGGACTTCACCGTGGTACTCGATCAACACCTCTTCAATGGCGTAATTGGAAATCTGGCCGAGGAAACTTCCAAGTTTCTCGCCCAGTCGGAGATAAGGTCGTAAAAAGAGGAGGATATCCGGGCTGACGGCTGGCATATTGACCGTATTGCGAGCCTCCCCATGGATCAGATAATCCACCACCTGATGTGAAATGGCAACTGACACATTTTCCTGAGCTTCTTCAGTCGATGCTCCTAAGTGGGGAGTTCCAATAACAGCATTCAAGTCCAGAAGGGGATTTCCAACCGCCGGTTCTTTCTCAAAAACATCGAGAGCTGCTCCGGCAACCTTCTCTGTCCGAATTGCCTCATGGAGGTCTTTCTCATTGATGATCCCTCCCCGGGCGCAGTTGACCAGGATGACACCTTTCTTCATCTTTACAAAGGCGTTTTGATCGATCAAATTACGGGTCTCTTCGGTTAAGGGAGTATGGACGCTGATGAAATCAGACCGGTTGAGAAGTTCGTCTAAGGAAACCAACTCAACCCCTTTCTTCTCCGCCACTTCCGAAGAAAGATAAGGATCGTATCCGATGACCTTCATCTTTAATCCTCTGGCGCGATCAGCAACAATCGTTCCGATGACCCCAATGCCAACCAGTCCGAGGGTCTTCTGATAGAGTTCCACCCCCATAAACTTCTTCTTCTCCCACTTGCCCGCCTTAAGCGAAGCCGTCGCCTGGGGAACTTTTCTTGAGATCGAGAGCATCATGGCGATCGTATGCTCTGCCGCTGCAATGGCATTTTCCTGAGGGGTGTTCATCACCACAATTCCCTTTTTCGTTGCTGTGGGAACATCGACATTATCGAGCCCGATCCCTGCCCTTCCAATCACCCTCAAGCGGCTTCCTGCTTCGATAATATCTGCTTTCAGTTTTGTCTCACTTCTGATGATGATCGCATCGTACTCTGGGATGACTTTCTTTAACTCCTCTGGTGTGAGGCCCGTTTTAAGATCATATTCTACACCCTTTGCCTGCTCCAAAACCTCCAATCCCTTTTCCGAGAGTGGATCGCTGACCAATACTTTCATGACTCTTTCCATCACTGGATACACCTCTCACCCGTGGTCTTTATTCATTCCGCAATCCGCCACGGTACGGGCGGTCGTACCGACCGGATTCCGAAATCCGAAATGATTCACTCCTCCATCAACACTTCTTCCAGTCTTCTCACCCCTGCTCCCAATTCAAAGCAATGTCCCATCTCCTTTAATAGCATCTCCAGGGCAGAAATGACCATTACCATGTCCAACCTATCATAATACCCGAGGTGAGCGATGCGAATGATCTTCCCCTTGGCGCGATCCTGCCCTTCAGCCACTGTAATCCCGAATTTCTCAAAGAATAGGTCTTTTAATCGTTCCCCGTCTATTCCTTCAGGAATCTTGACCGCGGTCGCTGCCTCGCTCGGCGAGCCAGGCGCATATAAGCCAAGGCCAAGAGCCTTCACTGCCTCCTGGGTTGCTCTTGCCAGGGTCTGATGTCTCCGAAAGAGGGCATCCAATCCCTCCTTTCGAATCATATTGAGCGACTCTCTTAATCCCACAAAGAGCGAGATGGCAGGAGTATAGGAACTCTGATTTTTCTTTGTCGATTTTAACTCCTTTTTGAAGTCAAAATAGTATTTGGGAAGATTCGATCTTTCGACCAACTTCCATGCCTTCTCGCCCAGAGCAGCAAAAGCGAGGCCAGGGGGAAGCATCAAGGCCTTCTGAGACCCGCTGATCAAGACGTCAATCCCCCACTGATCCATCGGGATATCAAAAACCCCGATCCCTGTAATCGCATCAACAACGATCACCTTATCTTCATATCTCTTTGTGATCTCAGCGATCTCTCGGATGGGATGTTTGGTTCCAGTCGAGGTTTCACTTGCCTGGGTATAAACCGCCCGGATCGCAGGGTCGGACTCCAGAGCCTTTCGAATCGATTCCGGCTCCACTGCCCTTCCCCACTCCACATCGATTGGAATAAACTCAATTCCAAAAGCCTTGCAGATTTCTCCCCATCTTTCGCCAAACTTTCCTCCCCGGACGACCAGGGCCTTATCCCCCTTTGAGAGGACGTTTGAAACCGCTCCCTCCATAGCGCCTGTGCCGGAAGAGGTAAAGACCAGCACCTCGTTCTTTGTCTGAAAGAGGTACTTTAACCCTTCCCTGATTTCTGCAAAAATCTTTTCAAACTCAGGTTCCCTGTGATGCATCACCGGTTCCGCCATTTTGAGGAGCACTTCAGGCGGAAGCATGGTCGGACCGGGTGAAAAAAGGTATTTCTTATCCATGATGGCCTCCTCGTATCATAAATCTGATTACCGAGATTATTTTAGATTACGGAGATTAAACCACATTTTTAATCACTGTAATCTTCTTTTTAATCTTTGTAATCAAGATATCTTATGTCTTTAGCTGCTAAATATTATTTGATAATCATCCCTATGTCAATATTCCCCTCTTTTTTAGGTTCTTCTTTGAAATCAAAGAATTGTTAGGGAACCTTGACATTCGCCTCATAATTCTCTAATTATTATGAAGGCTTATCAAGGAGCAGAAGAATGGCTGAAATTGCAACCAAAACCCTGGCTGAAATCTATCTAAACCAGGGGGACATTCAAAAGGCATACGAGATTTATAAAATCCTCTTTGAGAAAGATTCCTCTGATCCGGAGATCTTGAAAAGATTGAATGAACTGGATCAAAAATTGAATCTCCCTCCTCTCTCTGTTCAATCCCCTCCCCGCTCCAGGGAAGAGAAAATACGTTTTCTTGAAAGATGGCTGACTAATATTCGCGAAAGGAAAAAAGGTTAATGCAGAACTCGTTCTTCGAAAACAGGCAACGGTCTGTTCAACAGATCATCGATGCCAATCAATTAGACGGCATACTCTTCACCAGTCTTGAAACGATCCGTTACCTCTGTGGCTTTACCGGAAGCGATGGAGTCCTCCTCGTTTCACCGAAAGAGGCTTTCTTCCTGACCGATTCCCGGTACTGGACGCAGGCTGAAGAAGAGGTCAAACAGTCCCGGATCGTTCACTACAAGAAAAAGCTGGAGGGAATGGCCTCACTCATTTCAGACTTGAAATTGAGGAATGTAGGAGTTGAAGGCTCCTCTTTCACCCTTTCATTCTTCAACGCTCTCTCTAAAATATTTGGCAAAGAGATGCAGTTTATTGCCCTCGAGGATGAGATCAAAAATATAAGAGCGGCCAAGGACTCTCAGGAATTATCGCTGATCCGGGAAGCTATTGATCTATCATCAAAGTCATTCTCCCACATCATGGGACTCCTTCGCGAGGGAGCAATTGAAAGAGAAATCGCTCTCGAAATGGAATGTTTCATAAAGAAAAACGGCGCGGAGTCCACCGGGTTTGATATCATCATCGCCTCGGGAAAGAGATCCGCCCTGCCTCATGGGCGGGCGAGCGATAAACGGATTGAAAGGGGAGATTTCATTCTGATCGATTTCGGATTAAGGCTTCAAGGATATCATTCTGACCAGACACGTACCCTTGTCTGTGGAAAACCAAATTCGGAACAGACAAAGATTTATCAGATTGTCAAAGACGCCCATGATAAGGCTATCGAGGCAATTCGACCGGGTATCCCTTTTAGTGAGATAGATGGCGTGGCAAGGAACCATATTAAGCAGCAGGGTTATGGAGATTATTTCGGGCACGGGTTAGGCCACGGGATTGGCCTTGCAGTTCATGAAGACCCTGCGGTAAATGGTGAGAATAAAGGGTTGATTCAAGAAGGAATGGTCTTCACGGTTGAGCCAGGCATCTATATTCCAAATTTGGGGGGCGTCCGAATCGAGGATATGATCCTCGTCACCTCCCAAGGAGCAGAACTGTTGTCATATCTACCTCGAGAATTGACAATTATTTAAAACACCCTTGACCATTGTCCAATTATTTTTTATATTGTTTTCGTCAGATCGACTATTCGACTATAAGACATTCGACTAATAGACGATCAGGCGGGCATAGCTCAGCTGGTAGAGCATCGGCTTCCCAAGCCGAGGGTCGCGGGTTCGATCCCCGTTGCCCGCTCCAATTTTTTCTACTTGCTTTTTAAAAAGATTTCTGTATAATTGAGTTAAATTTTTCTCGAGGAGGGAACACCTATGGCAGGAAAGAAACCGCTCACCAAGTCACAGATCGTCTCTTATGTTGCGAAGAAATTCGACCTCTCCAAAAAGATGGCCGCGTCCATCATCGATGAGATGGCCGCCCTGGCTGTCGCAGAAACCAAGAAGGCAGGCGCCTTCACCTTCCCCGGCATTGGCAAACTCGTTATGGTCAAACGGAAAGCCCGCGTGGGAAGAAACCCGGCAACAGGCGAACCCATCAATATCCCGGCAAAGACCGTGGTGAAGATGAGAGTGGCCAAAGCCTGTAAGGAAGCTATCGTCCCGCCCAAGAAGTAAGAGCTTACTCAATCATTCTAAAAAGAGGATGCGTACCCATTTCTTAAAAAGGGAATGGGTACGTGTTTCTATTTCCTTTAACCAGCGATGGGAATAAAGATAAAATTCTCTTCGCACTTTTTTACCCAATTTTAGTAAGGGATTTGGATATCTTTGCGATCAGGTGCTGCCTTCTCTTCTCCAGATTCTTTATCAGACTCTTCTTCTCTTTAACGAATGCCTTATCTTTTATTGAACCCAAATTGATTTCGATATTCATCAATCCGCCTTTCAAGGCGGTATCCGCAAGAAATGCTCCGACTCCTGCATCACTCAAAGCATTTGGCGTCCCTTTTGTGATAACGGTGTATGAATCCTGTAAAAGGATCACAGCAAAACGAGAAACCAATTCGGGAGTAACCGTTGCATTCTTGAAAGCCTTCTCAATCCTTCTTCTTCGAGCATTCTTTTCCTTCTCCGTATGTTTAGGAAAGCGAAATGCTTTAAGCACTTCTTGATAAGACCGGGCATCTTCATCGACTGCACAAAGAAGTCTCTTCTGTGCCCTCCTGTTTCGTTCCTTAATCAACATCATCTCTTTATGCTTTGATGTTTCCTTCCTCATCGTCAACCCTGCCACCATTCCTATAAGAGCCGCAGACATCGCTCCGGCAAGTGCCGATGCACTCCCGCCTCCTGGAGTCGGATCATCAGAAGAGAGTTTCTCAAGAAAACGTTTGATATCCATCTTACCTCCTTTTCAACGATGATCACGTGACCGTGCCCGTGTCTCGTGGATCGTGAAATTCATAATAAACTTTATTCGAATCAGTTTAGCTTTTTGAAAAGAAGAGAATGATGAGTCATTGGATTAAAAGAATCACCATAAAATTCCCCTTAATCCCCCTTTGCCTGTCTATAACAGGGAAAAGATTACCAAAGGGGGAACCCCTTTCGTCTCCCTTTGGCAAAGGGAGGTTGGGAGGGATTTTATAAAGTTTTTTCAAACCGCTAAAGTGTTACCTTTATTCAAATTCTAAAATTCGCTGCTCTATCACCTGCTCCGTTGAAAATTGAGGATACTTCAAGTAGTGTCGGGCAATGCCCTCCAGAACAGCCAAGGGAATCAGTCCTACAATCTCAGAACCATCCACTTCTACTCCATGTTTTAGGGCCTCTGTTTCTATGAAATCATAAACCTTCGGGATATTGGTCACCTGGTAATTGGTCAGGTTCATGGAGACTTGAACCAATCGTTTCTCTTTTCCGCCTGAGGCGGATCCGCTTTTTGCGGATAATTCAACCCCCATGGCCCTGACATGGGGAAACCCTCCATCTTTAAATCTCACCTTCCTGGCAATTTCCTTAGCCAGATTCAGATCCTGGCTCTTCAGATTCACATTGTAGGCAACCAGCGGAAATCGTGCTCCCACCACAGTCGCCCCTGACTTCGGACTGAAGACTGCCGGCCCTTCGTCCGGTTTCCATTCAGGGTCTTCCAGTTTCTCATTCAGCCCTTCATACTCTCCTTTTCGGATGGCTGGCAACTCTCTTCTTCCAGACTTCAGGGCAGCTTCTTCATAATAGAAGATAGGTATGCCCGCTTTCCCAAGATCTTTTCCGAGTTCTCGGGCTATTCCTACAGCCTCTGCCATTTCAACCCCATGAATCGGGACAAAGGGCACAACATCCACTGCTCCCAACCGGGGATGTTCCCCTTTGTGTTCTCTCATATCAATAAGCTCGATCGCCTTCAGAGTAAACGCGAGGGCTGCCTCTTTCACTGCCTCTGGCTCACCCACAAATGTGAAGACGCTCCGGTGGTGATCCCGGTCGGAAGAGATATTAAGAAGCCTGACCTTCTTATGTTTGGTTACTTCTCCAGCGATCGAAGCGATCTTGTCCGGATCTCTTCCCTCACTGATATTGGGGACACATTCAAGTAGTCGCATCGTCTAAACCCAGTGATCAGTTACCAGTAATCAGTTATCAGTAAATGAGGCAAATAACTAATACAAACGCAATTAATTATTTGTCATTTTCAAATTCGAGATTCCGAAACAAGTTCGGAATGACACACTTTTTCTTGTCATGCTGAACTCGTTTCAGCATCTGATTTAATGTGTTTGTATTAATTCCTTCTGATCACTGATTACTGGTCACTGATGACTATATTTATTTCTATAAACCACCCTCCCCTTCTTTACGACGAGTTCCACATGATCTATGCCGAAATGATATGGGAGGTACCTATAATTTGGGATATCGAGGAGAACCACATCAGCCTTCATTCTTACATCAAGGCTTCCGATCTCTTTCTCTCTTCCCATGGATCTGGCTGCATGGACCGTAACAGCCTGAATCGCTTCTTTCGGGGTCAGTTTGAAGAAGAGACATCCCATGGTCATCATCAGGGGAAGCGATTCCGTCATTGAGGAGCCCGGGTTCAAATCGGTGGAGAGGGCAACAGCCACCCCTTTTTCAATCATCTCTCTGGCGGGCGGGTATTTCTTCATGGAAAGAAAGAAACTGGCTCCCGGCAGCAGAACTGCTGTCACCTCTTTCTCTGCCATACGTTCAATTCCTCTCTGGCTCACATATTCGAGATGATCCGCAGAATAGGCCCCGACTTCAGCTGCAAGTTCGGCTCCGCCGCCCGGGCTCAATTGGTCTGCATGGATTTTAGGCTTGAGACCATATCGCTTTCCCGCTTCAAGAATCTCCCTCGATTCTTCAAGATTGAAGGCCTTCTCCTCACAGAAAACATCACAGAACTCTGCCAGCCTTTCTTCCGCAACTTTCGGGATCATCTCTTTGATGAGGAGGTCGATATAACGTCTTCTCTCATCCTTAAACTCTTTAGGAAAGGTGTGGGCTCCCAGAAAGGTCGGAGCAATATCAACAGGATGCTCTTCCTGCAATGCCCTCATGACCTGGAGAATCTTCAACTCAGCTTCCAGTGAAAGCCCGTAACCGCTTTTAGCCTCGATCGTTGTCACTCCCTTTGAGAGGAGTCGGTCCAATCTTCTCCTACCAAGAGAGCGGAGCTCCTCAAAAGAAGCCCTTCTCGTTGCTTCAACGGTTGAAAGAATTCCACCTCCTTTACCGGCAATCTCAAGATAAGAGAAACCCTGAATCCTCTGCTCAAATTCATTCTCTCTTGAACCACCAAAGACGAGGTGGGTGTGCGCATCGATGAGGCCAGGCATGACCACCTTCCCAGTGGCATCAATCTCCTGCCCATGCGAATCAATGGCAAATTGTTTCGGTAAGTCTGCTGTCTTTCCGACCCAGAGGATTTTCCCTTCCTTAATGGCAATAGCACCACCGGGTATGATTCCTAATCCCGATTCATCTTTAATCGAGGGCGAAAGGGTAAGAAGCTCTTTGGCGTTTTTGATGATCAGGTCAACTTGGGCTAATTGGCTCATTTTAAGGTAGCGCCCTCTTTCACCGGGGGCGGGTTCAAAGAAATTCGTCGGCAATAAATGCCGACGCTACTTGACTCTACTTAAGGATTTTTTTGAGTGCCTTAATGAATCTCCGGTTATCCGCCATTCTTCCGATCGTGACTCGGCCACAGGTGGGATAGCCCCATGATCTCCCGGGACGGATGATGATCCCTTCTCTCAGGAGACTTTTAAAAACTCCCTCAATCTCCCTCTCGAAATCGATGAAGATAAAATTGGCCTCGCTGGGGACAAAACGAACCCCCATCCGGTCAAGCTCCTTATAGAGATACCTTCTGCCTTCGCAAACCAGTTGAATCGATTTAAGGATATGATCCGTATCTTCCAGCGCGGCCACTGCAGCGGCCTGCGCCAGTCTGTGAACAGGGAACGGATCTCTCACCTGATAGAGGCAATGGATTAAATCTTCTCTTCCAATCGCATAACCGATTCTCAGACCTGCCAGTCCATAGACTTTTGAAAAGGTCCTCAGGGCAATCACCTGTTTTCCATCTTTCACATAATCTAAGCCATTGGGATAGAGGGAGGCTTCCGAAAAATCGCCATAGGCTTCATCCAGGATGACGATAACCCGTCCGGGCAATTTGGAGAGAAACCGGTCGATGGCTGGTTTAAAAACAATGGTCCCGGTCGGATTATTCGGATTACAGACGAAGATCAGTTTCGTCTTCCGTGTCACTCGATTGAGCATGCCATCGAGATCGTGGGTGTAGTTTTGCAATCTCACATGGATCGGCTTCCCGCCCATGATCTGGGTCACATTGGTATAGACAGCAAACGTTGGATCAGCCATGATCACTTCATCCCCTTCATCCACAAAGGCATTGGCGATCATCAGGATGAGGTTATCGGCCCCATTCGAAGTGACGATATTCTTCTCGCTCAGTGAAAAGCTGTTGGCCAACGCTTTCCTTAAGAGTGGAGTGGGCCCTTCCGGGTAGAAGTGAATGTTCGGAAGTTCTTTGCGGATGGCTTCGAGAGCCTTGGGTGAAGGCCCAAGGAGATTTTCATTCGATGCCAGTTTGACACATCGCTTCGCCCCATATTCCCTCTGAACCTCCTCGATCGATTTCCCCGGAATATAAGAGGCAATCTTCATGATCCCTTTTCTTGTAAGCGTTTCAACTCTCAATGAAATTTCTCCTTTCCTCACACGATGTCGCTTCATTATCAATGGATCAAACCAGGTTGTCAAGAATTCCTCTATCTCCGGTTGACCGGTTGACACGGCTGGAATCAGCATTTGACAAAATAGCGGGAACATATTAGATTTTTTAAAAATTTTCAAAAAGGAGGGAATTCAATGAAAATGAAAAAATGGGGTATTCTGATTCTTGTGGTTGCAGGGATTTCGTTGTGGTGCTTTTCAAACTCGGTTTACGCGCAATCAAAGACCTATACATGGAAGATGCAGAGCGCATTCTCAGCCGGGGCCTATGAATACGTGAACCCTAAAGACCTGGTGGCCAGGCTTGAAGAGATGGCTGGAGGCAGGTTAAAAATCGAACTCCTTCCTGCGGGCGCCATTGTTCCTGCTTTTGAAGTCCTTGATGCTGTCCATAAAGGCGTCCTCGATGCAGGTCATGGCTGGGCCGGGTTCTGGGGTGGCAAACATCCAGCCGTTGCCCTGTTTGGCTCACCCGGTGGCGGTCCATTCGGTATGGGCAATGACGACTACATGAGCTGGCTATACATAGGGGGGGGCATCGAGCTATATAACGAACTCATTCAGAAAGAATTGAAATTTGACGTGGTGGCCTTCCCGAGTTCCATCGATCCTCCGGAGCCTTTAGGCTGGTTCAGAAAACCAATGAAATCAACAGCCGAATTCAAAGGGGTCAAATACAGAACGGCAGGGATGGCGGCGGAGCTCTTTAAAGAGATGGGAATGTCCGTTGTAATTTTACCAGGCGGTGAAATTGTTCCTTCTCTTGAAAGAGGCGTCATTGATGGAGCTGAGTATCATTCTCCAAGCGCAGATATGTCCATCGGGCTTCACAACGTTCGCAAATTTTTCCACATGCCAAGCATCCATCAACCCACAGGGAATATGGAAATCTTCGTCAATCGTAAAAAGTGGGATGAGCTTCCTGCTGACCTGAAAGCCATTGTCAGAGCGGCCTGCCTCGCTGAAACCCTCCATTTCTCGCTGAAGCATATGGATCAGAATGTGAAAGACCTTGAAACCATGGTCACAAAACATGGAGTCAGCGTAGTGGAGACCTCCAAGGAAATGATTATGGAGATGCTTAAGGCCTGGGACAGGCTGGCTGAACGCAAATCTAAAGAAAGCCCTTTCTTCGGTAAAGTTCTGGCTTCTCAGAAAACCTGGGCAAACCGGATGGTTCCCTTCAGGCAGGTCAGCCACCCCCCCTATGATATGATCGCTGATCATTACTGGAAAGGGGTCAATCCTTACAAGGTGGTGAAACCCTAACTCTGTTTATTCGATGAACGAATCTCATCGTAGGGACCGGTTTCAAACCGTTCCCTACTGTTTTTATCTCTTCAGTTTTCAATCTGGCTGAGAATATAGAATGAACCGCTTTCCAAAAAGCGTCCAATCCGTCATCCGGATCATTGACACGCTCAGCGAATGGTCAGGGAAAATCGTCGGATGGTTGATCATCCCTCTGATCCTTGGACTCACCTATGAAGTCATTGCACGATATGGCTTTCACGCCCCTACGGTCTGGGCTTATGACATTGCCTATATGCTTTACGGAACGCTCTTCATGTTAGGGGCAGTTTACACCCTTAAAAGAAATGGGCATATCCGAACGGATATGCTTTACGATCGCTGGTCTCCAAGGCGTCAGGGCTGGGTCAATGTCATCTCCTATCTCTTCCTGTTCTTTCCGGGAATGATCTTCTTCTTTCTCTCAGGCCTCGACGTAACCATTCATTCCTGGATCATTCTTGAGAAATCGGATTTCAGCCCATGGAGACCTCCCCTCTACCCCTTTAAAACCGTCATTCCCCTGACCGCCCTCCTTCTGATTGTTCAGGGCGTCTCAGAGTGTCTAAAAAGTTTACACGCCGCCTTAAAGGGGGAATGGATATGAGCTCGGAATTCCTCGGCCTGATCTTATTAGCCGCTCTCTTAATCGGAATCTTTGCCGGATTTCCAATCGCCTTTACACTCATCATCCTCTCCATCGTATTTGGCTATATCGGCTTTGGCGAAACGGTCTTTCCTTTGATGGTCTACCAGACGCTCGGGGTGATGAAAGAGGAAACACTTGCCGCCGTCCCACTCTTTATCTTCATGGGGCACCTTCTCGAAAAGGCGGGCCTCATGGAACGACTCTTCACCTCTTTTCAACTGATGCTGGGGGGCGTCCGAGGGGCTCTCTATCTCGGCGTCCTTTTAACTGCCACCATCTTTGCTACGGCGACCGGAATTATCGGCGCCTCTGTGACGGTCATTGGAATCATGGCCGCTCCTGCCATGATGAGAAGCAAATACGATGTGAGGCTTTCTGCAGGCACCATCACTGCCGGAGGGACGCTTGGAATTCTTATTCCTCCCAGTGTGATGCTGGTGGTGATGGGACCGATCGCAGGTGTCTCTGTGATCAAACTCTTCGGAGCAGCGATTCTCCCCGGCCTCCTGCTAGCCGCTCTCTATATCGGTTATGCCATGGTCAAAAGCTATCTCAAGCCCGAGCTCGGACCTCCACTGCCGCCTGAAGAACGCCTCGCATCAAAGCGAAAAATGGTAACGGAATTTGTTTCTGGCATTCTTCCCATGGGATTTATCATTTTTGCCGCCCTTGGCAGCATTCTCCTGGGTCTGGCTACTCCTACGGAGGCTGCAGCCATGGCCTCCACAGGCTCCATCATCCTGACATTGCTCTATCGACGGCTCACCTGGTCTGTTTTGGCCGATGCCGTTTATAAGACCCTCCAGACCTCCAGCATGATCCTCTTTCTTGGTATGGCTTCTAATATTTACGGGGCAGTCTTCACACGTTTGGGAACGAGTACCATGATAGCCAAATCCCTGCTCAACCTGCAGATTCACCCTTTGGGATTGATCGCGTTGGTCATGCTGATCATCTTCATCCTCGGCTGGCCTCTCGAATGGCCTGCCATTGTCTTCATCTTCCTGCCTATCTTTCTTCCTGTGGTTCAGGAGCTGAAGATGGACCTTCTCTGGTTCACCACTCTGGTGGCAGTCAATCTACAAACGGCTTTTCTATCGCCGCCTGTGGCCATGGCAGCTTACTACCTTAAGGCGGTAGCGCCCCAGTGGGAGCTAAAGGATATTTATAGGGGAATGGTTGACTTTATGATACTCCAGATGATTGGATTGGGATTGGTCTTTTTCTTTCCGAAGATTGCCACCTGGCTTCCGGGTCTTCTCTTTGGTTAATAAGAACTCTGAGAAACGACTTTTCGCTCTCTGAAAGGCCTGAGTTGAATTCCGATCATTATTACTTAAAACAGTTGTCCGCAGAACGGTTACAGCTATGTTACGACATTGCACCGCCGCGGGTGAAGCAATATCTTGATGCAGAAATTCAGTATGTCCTAAACAGGATCAACTCCTCCGATGTTGTCCTGGAGCTTGGATGTGGTTATGGCCGAGTCCTCGAAAAATTAACTCTAAAAGCAAAGCAGGTCGTGGGAATTGACACCTCCCTGCCGAATCTGATGTTCGCCAAAAAACGGTTACGAAATATTTCAAACTGCTCTCTCTTCCAGATGGATGCGGTTGCGCTTGGATTTCTGGACCGATCGTTTGATCGGGTCATCTGTATCCAGAACGGAATATCGGCTTTTAAAGTGGACCCAAAGGATTTGATCAGCGAAAGTATTCGGGTGACCCGAACCGGAGGAAATATACTTTTATCAAGCTATTCCGAGAAGTTCTGGAAAGAACGCCTTAAATGGTTTGAGCTTCAGGCGGAAGCGGGGTTGATTGGAGAAATCGATTGGGGCCAGACTCGTGAAGGGAGGATCGTGTGTCGAGATGGATTTAAGGCGACGACCTTTGGCCCAGCCGAATTTTCGTCGTTAGCCCCTCCGTCTCAGACGGAATTGAACATCGAAGAAGTCGATGACTCCAGCCTCCTCTGCGAAATAAAAGTTAGAAATTCTTAAATCCCTCAATTAAAGGTCGGAGAGGATGGACCTCCCGGCTCTTGCCTCTCGTCTTCCGGCAAAGGGCATTCCCGCCGGTTAGGTTTGATATGCCGTTGGCTATTTTAGGTTCCCGATGGCTTTTTCTACTTTTAGGAGCAGTTCTCCCGATTCGATTAGAAGTTGAATCTGGCGGATGTCTTTACTGAACCGACGATCACCCCGGATGGTCGGGACTTTCTCCCGAATCGTACGGTAAGCCTCTTTGATCCCGACGCCGGGCTGTAAGGGAAGTAAAAAATCCAAGCCCTGAGTGGCACATAACAACTCAATCGCCAGGATATGCTCCACATTCCTCACAATATCCCTCCCCTTTCTTGCAGCAATCGTTCCCATGGAAACATGGTCTTCCTTATCCGCAGAAGTCGGAATCGAATCGACGCTTGCAGGATGAGCCAGGACCTTGTTCTCGGAAGCCAGGGCCGCAGCAGTCACCTGGACCATCATCAGACCGGAATGGAGTCCTCCTTCGGCAGTCAGGAAAGCCGGGAGGCCGGACAAAGCTGGATTGATCAGCTTTTCAATTCTTCTCTCCGAGATTCCTCCTAATTCGGAAATGACGATCCCCAGAAGGTCCATGGCAAAAGCAATGGGTTCTCCATGGAAATTCCCGCAATTGAGAATCTTCCCCTTTTCGGCAAAAATGAGAGGATTATCTGTGGCTGAATTGACTTCAATCTCGAGGGTTTTACGGATGAAGGCAAGCGCATCCCTCACTGAACCATGAACCTGCGGAATGCATCTCAGGGAATAGGCATCCTGGATCTTTGAACAGAATTTGTGAGACTCGGCAATTTGATCCTTTCGGCCCAGCTTCTGGAAATTCTTTGAGACATCAAAAGACCCTGGAAAAGGCCTGACCTTATC
>VGRY01000038.1 GCA_016875195.1 Deltaproteobacteria bacterium | reverse complement strand
CAAAACTTTTAACTACTCTTGTTCGCTTGAAAGAAACTCACGGAAAGCAACTGAAAAAAACATCAAATCGGTTGCTCGATCAGCTCAAATTACCCCTGTTTTCGTGAAAACCCCGATCACCCTCTAATAAGCAAATTAAGTGCCAAAAGCTGTAAATATCTTAACCACTTAATACATTAAAATATCTAAAGAATTCAGATTTATCGGATAGAGTGAATTATAAATTATTGCTAATATATGGTCAATTATTTACCACTGATAAAGAAATGTCTAAAGTACTAACAAAATTGAACCACATGTCATCAAACTTCGAAACAAGAAAATACTCCCGAAGCAAGAGTTTAATAATAGTTACGAAGTCTATGCACCCTCTAAGAATGTCATTCCAGTTCCTATCATTATCAGGAGAATTCAGTCCCGCTTTTGACGGTACGAAATAACTCGGTTTCGAGTCGCAACGACTGGACTCCGGTTGGAGTTTATCCCGTGCTTGATACGGGGCGGGAGTGACGAGTTCGAAATTATTAGAGGGTCTCTTAAACTTTATAGATTTCTGGTGAGATGATAGAATTCAAAACACAAAACATAAATTCAAACATAAATTCAAAAGCTTGACTTTTTCCTGTTCTTTGATTAAGTTTTGAGTTAAAATTGGTTGTACTGAAGAGAGTCGATTTTGGCGACTGATAAAGAAAAGATCTTAGACCTTGCACAGAAATATATTCAGAAGAATCAGCCCAAAAAGGCGATCGCCGAGTATATTAAACTGATCGAGGCAGACCCCAATGATACACGGTTATATCTAAAACTGGGCGATCTCTATTTTAAAATCGGAGAAAACGAGAAGGCCATTACGGAGTATATGAAGTTGGCTGGACTCTATACAGAAGAGGATCTTAATTCACGAGCAATCTCCATTTATAAAAAAGTCCTTGCCATCAGCCCCAAACGGATTGACGCTCTTCATAAAATTGCTTCCTTATATCTTAAGGAAGGATTGGCAGGAGATGCCCGAAACTATTATTTGAGCATTCTGGAGACAAAACCCGATGACCAGGAGGCAAGAAAGGCTTTGAACAGCCTTGATATGCCCTCGCAACCCAGGGATATCCCAAAAGTAGTGCCTCCAGTTCAATTTCCTCCTCCTGAGCATTACTCTCCCCCTGAAGAGATCAAACCCTTCGATGACAAATCTGATCTCTTCCCTTCTTCAGTCGTTGAAACTTCGAGCATGCCCGATGGGGCTGAAGCCCAACTGCCTCCAGACAAAGATTCTGAAATGCACTATCATTTGGGAATTGCCTACAAGGAGATGGAGCTCTTCGACTATGCCATATCAGAATTTGAACTGGCCTCTTCAAATCCTGCCATCAAATTCGACTGCTACATCATGCTCGGCAGTTGTTTTTTGGAAAAAGGAGACAATGCTCAGGCGATTCAACAACTAAAAGAAGCTGCCCAGATTAAAGGGCTGACCAGAGAGAAACTGGTCAGGCTTCACTTCAATCTGGGACTCGCCTATGAAGCCAATGGGATGCTTTCTCAGGCCATGGAAACGTTCAACCAGGTCTTAAGGCTGGATGAATCTTTTTCGGAAGCTCAAGAGAGGATTAAAAAACTTCAACAACTCCAGAAATAAAAGTCTTATAAAAGTTTAACGTTGACGATGCTCGTATCGAGGCAAGAGACTCGATGCCCGAAGCTCGATGAAAACCCGAGCCTCCAGTTTCGAGAAACGAGCCCTGAACCTAATATGGTACAGGGCGAGCATCGATACCAGCTTCGACAACGAGAAACGTTAGCCGCCCTATGGTCCTACCTCACCACTTCCCTCCAATAGAATAAACCTTTGTTCTTAGTGGGTGAGAATCCTTCCTTTGAAGAGATCTGTCCGCTTGTCGTTCCGATGATAATCGAAGCTTTTCCTTTTAGGTTGGTTGAAATCACCGGAGCAGAGGGGATACCCTCTCCGATCATTTTCGAACGATCTGAAGGAGTGAGTGAAAAATCCGTTACCTCATCCACTAACAGTGCTCCTCCGCCGGAGAGGTATTCCACTATGTAAAGTTTGGCATCTCCATCTACCCTACAGGGATCATTCGTTTGTTTGAAAGAATAAGTAGTAAAATAGACCAGACGGTTGAAAACCGCTGGCTTGGCGAGTGCTTTTTCATGTTTCCCATCGGTCTTTTCAAGCTTGATAAACCATCCCTTCTGTGGATCGGTTACCCCCACAAATGTGTTTTCCCCAAGCCCTATAAGGTCTTTTAAATTCCCCTCTCTTCTCGGATAGGGCTCCTGCCCATCGTCTTTGACCGCATAAAATCTCTCTGGAGGGTTGGTGCTGTCGTTCGGGTTTTCCCTGTCTCCTGTCCCAAAATAGATCCAGGGAACTCTATACCTGTCAAATGCCACTGCAGGCTGATAAAAAATGGGGTGTTTCTGGGTGGGAGTTGCAGGAGCCTGGAATAACCTTTTCCCTGTCCATTCCTCTTTATTGCCTGAAGAAACGTCGAAGACCCACATCTGGCCTCCTAAATCACCGATATAGACCCTGTCAACATAGCCGTTCAGGTTCAAATCCACTGCCGTCGGAGGGGCCGGCATGGAATACTTCATTCCTTCATATCCGGAAAGTTCTTTGATGATACTGCCTGTCTTGATATCGATGACAAACAAACCTCTTCCAACCGATGCATCTTTAACTTTCGTTTCGGTGGGATCAAACCCGCCTCCGATAAAAGCCACCCATACTTCGTTTCCTCCAAATTTCACCTTGCCAATGGCGGGTTCGGACCAGCTTTCGCCCAATTTATCAAGGGTCGCCGTATCGCCTGAAGATGGGAATTCCCAGAGAAAAGCCGGATTTTTCGTATCTGTAATATCAAGGGCAAAATAATGCTTGCCTCCTTTTCTTAACCCGCAGACCAGAACGGTCCGCCATTCCCCGGGGTCCTTCTTTCCGTTCGAATTTAAATCCCCCCACCACACATCGGCCACTTTGGGCGACGAATCGACGTAATAAGTGTGGGAAGAAACCATCTGTTTTAAATTTTTTAGCACACTAGAAGGGATGAATGCCCATTCCTCAACACCCGAGCCCTCATCATAACCTCCTTGAGGGGGTTGGGTTTCATCCCAGTTTCCTGCATTAAAGGCGTGGAGCATGCCACCATTTGATCCGACGATGACGACCTTGGTTCTCTTCTTTTTCGTCTCGAAAAACCCCCCTGGCCCGTGGAATCCTTCATCTTTGAAAAATTTCGATGGCGATCCCACAATTACGGGGTTGGAATGGAAGATGTCGCCAAGTTTAGAGCGTCTATCCACGTTTGTCACTCCATCCTTGGGGTCGATGTCAAACACATCTCCTCCCCTGATATGGACAATCAGTTTTTGATGGGTTGCGTCATCAACAACATCCAGATCGTCATTGGTAATATTCGCTGTCATGAAATTACTCATGGCTCCCCGGACGTAGGTCTTAATTTTTCTTTCTGTGGAAGGATTTGTCTTTAATTTCTCGGCAGCACCCCAGATCAAGGAATTCGGGTCGGGGTTCCCACTGCCGTCCACTTTAAGGGTTCCGTCTTCTTCAAGACGATAGGCTTTCAGATCGCCTTTCCAGAACGGGGTTTCGTTAGGTTCGAAGGAGGTGAGATAGATCATATTGTCATAGACCGTCCTCACTGCAGGAACCGACGGAGACGTAAACGAAAATGACTTGTTGCTGATATCGATGAGCACCTTTTCTAAAGCATCGGTCAGTTGCTCCGCATTGTTGGCAGTAAAATACAATCCTCCTCCCTTAAAAGCTGTCTTTTCTAACAAAGGATGGTTGATATTAAAACCGATCGGGTAAGTAATCACGTTTTGAAGGCCCACAAGATTATTTCTCGCATCGTTCACGTTCAGATACCAAGCCACACCGTCCAAATAAAAGGGTCGGTTATCATTTCCGGATTGTGGGGTTGCATCATACTGGCCGGCAATTGCAGTCAATATACCGGACGGGATGTTCCAGTCTTTTGTCGGTTCTCCGTCGGTTATGAGGATGATAAAATTCTTCTGGCAATAATATTGAATCGGGCTCGTATACCTGGCATTTCGGTAGGTTGACCTATTGCTTCCCGCAAAATAATCCCAGGCTTCAACCATCGTCTCGGAAAGCGGTGTCCACGTATCTGCAAGCATTCCCTGGATGGCCGTGGTAATGAGACTTTTTTCAGATCCGCATTCGGCGATTAAAACCCCGCCTTCCGGATTAGTCGAATTAGTATGAAATCTCATCAGGCCGAAGCGGACCCCATTGATATTGTTGACTAAATTAATTAACACCTCCCTGGCCACCTGAATCCTTGTTTTATTCGATTGTTCTCCAATTTGACTTCGCTCAGTATCTGTGGCATGCCAGAAGATCCAGTTGAGATAGTTTCCGTTATATCTGACTCCTGCATTATCATCTCCGGGGCCGGTTAACAGTGAAACGGTCTTCCCATTTCCGGTGGAAGATATTAATCCATACGATGCATTGTGCCTGTAATATATGGCTCCGGATATGTAATCTCCAGTATAGGTTGTGAGTGGATTATAGCCCTTATGATAGATAACCTCATTCATGCTTCCGGAGTTGTCCATGATGATCAGGACGTTTGGATCGACGCGAACGGCGAATATCTGGGTATCGTCTGCACGGGATCCATTTGCCCAAATCAAAAAGACCAGGCAAAAAAGAGCTATATATTTAAACATCTCCTCCTCCGTTCTTATTGCGGAATTAATTTTTCATCACCGTCCGTATGGGACCTTACGGTCATTTGTATCGTCGCTTCATTCTTTTCAATAGTCACAATGACATAATCTCCTTTCTTAATCGTTCCGAAAGGAATGGATGATCCATTGATGTCCAGGGTTCTCGTTGTGGGTGGAAGGACAATATATGTTCTCTCTACCGTAATAAATTTATTGGAAATATGGACGACCTGCCCCCGAAAAACGGCCCGATTCTCTTTCCTCTTCTCAGCGTAAACAGTGGAGGTTACCATGGATAACGGGATTAAAACCAGTATGTAAATCAAAGCCATTTTCCGGATTGAAAGCATCTCTTTATTCCTCCTCTTTCCTTTCCTGTTTTCCCTCAATTATCGTAGCCGGTCCCTCCGGGAAAAGGGCCATATCTCACCTGAACCTCAATCTCCTTCATTGCCCTGAACGATTCACCGGTTGCATTGACCTGGAACCTTTCGAACTGCCAGGTCGAACCATAACCTTCTGTAAAAAATGGACCGCGAGCTTCAATCCGGCCTCGATAGTAGGAATCTTCCCCTAACTTCGTCCGGCTTATCGGATCGGTAACGGGGATCTGGTTGATGCCCACCTGAGCACCGGCTTCAGAAGCATAGAATGCATCCGTCCCTAACCTTTCATTCCCCGATATACTGACTTCAAAGGTTGTACTAGTAATTGCATTAATTCCAATCAGGGTTAACACCAATAATATCATCAGGGCAATGACCAGAGCCACTCCCTTATCGTTTAGCCTGTGTGAAACCATGCTTCGCTGAAGCCCGGATGGGGTTAATAATGTTTCGGGGCCTTCCGAACCGTTTGCCAGGAATCGCTTTTCCATTCTTTAAATGCCTCCCTTTGAGCTATTGTATAATCTCCATATTCCGGACATAGATATTCGAGGCGATGGTTCTTCTTCGGAACCCATCTCCAACTTTGAAATCCGTATCTGACCTGATCGTCCTCGCAGTCACCGTCACCCGAACCATCCGAATGAGCTCCGGGTTGGCAATAGGAAGCGACAGAAGGGCGCCATTGGCATCGAAGTATTCAAATTGGAGATTCTCAATATTTTCTGCAACGGTCACCCTCTGACTTCCTGCAGTATTTGAATATAAGTCTCTGAATAGAACCGGAACGCCAGCCGCTTCCCTGATTCCATAGGTAATGGCATGAATTTTAAAAATGGGTGTATTGGCAGGGTAATTCATGGTAACAGGATTTTGAAGGGTCAATTCATTGCCGGACCTGCCACTGACAATGTTGCTTTCAAGTCCTCCGATGGAGATATAGCGGTGATAAGTTGCACCATCAAAAGCATCGGTTGCACTGGCCAGTGTAATTAGATTCTGTCCTGCCTGCGCACCGGCCTCTAACGTTGATATTTGCCTCAGTGCTCCCAGAATCGTGATGCTGTTCGCACTGGGGGTGATTACATTCGTAATACCGTTGACACCTGCCGCGAGATCAAGATTGCCAAAGCCGGCCATCCTGATTTCACTTATCATTTTAATGATGGCAGCCCTTACGTTTTGCTGCATTTCCACGACCTGCTCCTGGACGATGTAGGTCTTCTGCTGTCCAATGAAAGTCCGGTATAATGACGCGATTAGAAGAGCACTGATGACCAGAGCGATCAGAAGCTCAATCAGGGTAATCCCCTTCCTGTTTTTCAGCGCATTCAACAGATCCATGCTCATCCTCACTGTGATCTTACCGTAGAAAAAGAGATTCTGTGATCCGCCCCATCATTCCATGTCACGGTATAATTGATCGTTCTGAGATCGCCGTTTGCAGTGATGCTATAGGTCCGGTTATAGGTAATGCCCGCAATGGTTGTAGTTCCATGATTGTAATTTCCTGCAATGAGTTGATCATAGGGTAAATTTTTTAAGAATTCCAATCTGTCCTGGGCTACGTAAGTGCCCTGCATTAAATTGTTACTGAAAAAATTCCCTCGAACCGAGGTCGTCTGCAGTGCGGCAATGGCGAGAAGACCGATCGCCAAAATGATGAGGCCTATAAGAATTTCGAGTAACGAGAACCCTTTTTGATTTTTAATCAATTTATTCAATCTTTACCCTCCCGGTGGTTGCGGTTAATAAAATTCTTTTCTGTGCCTTTGCATTGGATAAAATCACGCTTCCTGTAGAAGAGGTTGAATCTGGGTTAAATATGGCATTGTTGTTCTGTAAAGTAGTCCCCATCGTGATTCCTCTGGGAAGCAACTGCATTGGACCATCGTTAATGAATCCCCCTGAATCTCTTTGTAAGATATAACTCCCATTTTCCCCGGTTCCTGGAGTAAAAGAGACTTGATACCTCATGTTTTGTGAAACCGCCTTCATCTGGGCGGTTCTCATGGTTGAAACAATATCCCGGGTTGCCCCCCTTAATCGGTAATGCGGTATCCATGCCCCAATATTAGGAGCTACTAAAACGGCCCCGATGGCAATAATTACCATCACGATGATCAATTCGAGGAGGGTCACGCCCTTTTGATTATTTTTTTGCATAAGCCACCTCCTTTTTCAAACAACTGTAACGAGCAAATAATATGCCACTTGTTTTGAAATTTATAACTATTCGATATTAATAAATATATAGTGATTTTGCCTGTTTAATAAAACTTAATCATCTGACAATTTTCTATTAAAATTTAATCAAACTATGAACTTTTTTCATAGGAAGAATAGAGGGAATATTCTAATGATTTCAAATCGCAACAGAAAAATTTTTTAACCGAATTTATTGAGTTCCCTTTATATCAACCGTTACTGTAAATGCCTGAATGCTCTTTGCCCCTTCGTTATCAGAGACTTCGATCTCAATTTGATGAGCCCCTTTGTCTTCCTTCCGAATCTCCCAGCGGATAAGCCCTGTATTCTTATCTATTTCCATTCCTTTTGGTCCTGATTTTAGAAAGAAAGTAATGGGATCATGGTCAGGGTCATTTATTTTAACTTGATAAAGATAGGTCGATTTCTCAACAGAAGTAGGCGGCGAGGAAACAATGATCGGAATGCTATTTGATATGACGACCCTGTCCGATTTTTTTGGAGTTCCTGTAACTTCGCGATCATCAGGAATTACGGTCACCGTGACGGAGTCCCCCTTTTTAAAACGATTTCGTCCCAATACCTCCTTTTCCTCCTCGGTCAACACCGTATCGTTTATCTCCCACTTGTACGTGTAATAGATAAAATCCCCATCGGGATCAGCTCCCTTGACAACCGCCTTTAATTCATCGCTCGCTGAAGCCATTTTAGGTTCGATCCTCACTTCCTGAAGAGTAGGGGGAGAATTTCTTATGGTCACCTCATTTGATAGAAAGGGCTTCCCTTCTGCTTTACCATCAGATGGCATCACCTTCACACGGATGAGATCTCCTTTTTTGAAAGCCCCGATTTTTAAAACATTCCTATTTTCTCCGACCATCTCTGCATCGTTTTTGATCCATTGATAATGATAGGTGATGGAATCCTGATCGGGATCATTGCCCTCAACAGCGACAATGAGGTCATTATCTCTTGTCGCCTTCTCCGGTAAAATCTTGACGGAGGTAATCACAGGGGGCGAATTGACTTTCACTTTTGATTCGTCTCTCCCGGACGGTCCGCATGAAAGGACTCCAAAAAGAAGAATCAATGCCCAAAGGAGATGGATGATTTTCTTAGCCATGTATTCCCTCCTATTGGTATGTTGTACTCTTAAGCAAGAGAAATGTCAAAACTAAACTGATGTAAGAAAACGTTTATCGGTGACGATGCTTGTATCGAATTTAGAATTACGAAGCTCGAAGTTCGATCAAAATCCGTGTTTCCAGTTTCGATAGACAAGTATCGATACCAGCTCGGTTTCGAGTCGCAACGACTTCGACAACGTCAACCGTAACCTTTTTTCTCATCAACTCTCTATAATCCCGTAATCCTTGATCTTATAGAGGAGAGCCCGGTGACTGATCTCGAGCAATCGAGCCGCCTGGGTATGATTCCCCTTAGTCTTTTTAAGGGCTTTTCTGATCAACCCTATCTCCAATATTTTGGAAGCCTTTTTAACTGAATATTCCTCTTCAGCCATAGGGACCATTGGAACTTCGTTCTGATAATTTTGAATCTCAAAAGGCAAATGATCTAACTCGATTCTCTCTCCATCCGTTAATACCACAGCTCTCTCGATCGTATTCTCCAGTTCCCTGACATTTCCGGACCATCTATAATTCATCAACGATTCGAGCGCCTTTGAATCAACCTCTTTTACATTCTTGTTCAGGTTTTGATTATGCTTGCTGATAAAATGTTGAAGGAGGAGTGGAATGTCTTCCTTCCTCTCACGCAGGGGGGGAATATAAAGGTGGAGAACATTCAACCGGTAAAAGAGGTCTTCTCTGAACCTTCCTTCATTGACCTCTCTGGCAAGATCCTTTACCGTTGCCGCTATGATTCTCACATCAACCTGAATCGATTTTGACTCCCCCACTCTTCGGATCTCTCCCTCCTGGAGCACCCGCAGCAGTTTCACCTGAAGTTGTGTGGGCAATTCCCCTATTTCATCCAGAAAGATGGTCCCTTCATCAGCTTCTTCAAAGAGCCCTTTTTTGGTCCTGATGGCATCGGTAAAAGCGCCTTTCACGTGGCCGAACAGTTCACTCTCCAGAAGGTTCTCAGGGATGGCTCCGCAATTGACCGGGACAAAGAGCTTTTTTACCCGATCGCTATTATAGTGGATAGCTTTGGCAACCAGTTCCTTTCCGGTTCCGCTCTCTCCGGTGATGAGGATCGTCGATTTATAAGGAGCAACCTTTCTGATGATTTCGAATATCTTGTTCATCTTTTCGTTCTTACTGACGATATTTTCGAAACTGTACTCCTTCTTAACTTCTTTTCTGAGCAATTCGTTTTCTTTTCTTAGTCGTTCCCTCTCCTCTGCCTTTTTCAGGGTTAGAACAATTTCATCCGGTTTGAACGGTTTTGAGATATAGTCGTAGGCTCCTAATTTCATAGCCTCAATGGCAGTATCTACGGTCCCAAACGCTGACATCATAATAATTGGAACGTCAGTCCCAGCCTTCTTTGCCGCTTGTAAGAACTCAAGCCCATCCATTTGGGGCATACGGATATCGCACAAAACGTGGTCGAATTCGGCACCCGAGACCTTGCCTAAACCTTCCTCTCCGTTAGCCGCCCCCTCCACCTCATATCCTTCCTTCCTGAGGATAACAGTCAATACATTTCGAAAACTCTCCTCATCATCTACGATGAGAATGCGTTTGGGAATCATTTGAACCTCCCTTGAGACGTTTATCGTTGTCGAAACTCGTATCGAAGCTCGACACTCGTCTATTGAGACTTGTGTTTAACCTTAAAGCCTATCTCTCCTTAAAGTCCTTCCAGGAAATGGAGAGTTTATATAATTGCCTGCTTGATTTATCATAAAAATCAATTAGTTTTTCACATATTTTAGGGTCGACATAATTCGAATACAGATCATGGGTATGGCTTAGTGAAACGATCATTTCATTACTTTCTGCCATGGCATCATCTAAGTATTTTTGAAATCCCTTCTTTTGATGTTTTTTCGAATAACCTTCAGCAATAAGACGAGGTATTGCCTTCGCCGATCGACGCATTTGGTCTGCTAAATCATTCTGCTCATATTTGGGGAGATTAGAAACAATCTTATTTATTACTTCAATAGAAGCAGCGTATGTATTTTGATATACCTCTAAATCTCTAAAACTCCTTATAGGGGTTTTCATTGAAGCCTTTCCCTTACATCTCCTTTTTTACCAAGAACACTCTCGCTTATCTCAATTGTTGAGGTCCAAGAGTTTTTTTATCGAGCTTCGAGTTTCCCGCTTCTTGATTCGATACGAGCATCCTCAACGTTAAACGAAACCTTTTAAATTGGTTATCGTTGTCGCAACTCGTATCAATGCTCGTTTGTCGAGGCTGGAGGTTCGATCTTGCTTTTAACGAGCTTCAAGCATCGTGCCTCGAGTTTCGATACGAGCCTCGTCACCGCGAGACGATTTCCATCTTCATTGAATTATAGGAAAGTATATCTCAAAGGCCGTTCCTTTTCCTTCTTCACTTTTTACCTTAACTTCTCCTCCCAGTGATTCGATGATCCGAAGGGAGACGGACAACCCAAGTCCTGTTCCTTTATCGGGATCCTTCGTTGTAAAGAAGGGGTCAAAGATCTTTTCAAGATCTTCTTTTTTAATTCCCATTCCCGTATCGGCTATGTTGACCTTGATCAATCGATCGCCCTTAGAAAATTTTGTAAAAATAATAGAGAAGGGACTGGGGCTCCGCAGGTGTGAATAATTGATTTCCGGGGGATCACCCTTTCGTCTTGGAGGATAGGTATGGTCTGGTTCCTCTCCCACTTGGCTTTCAGCGACATACTCTTCTGTTTTAATCTCTAATACACCGCCATCAGGCATCGCATCGACTGCATTCAGGATGATGTTAATAAATATCTGGGAAAGCAGAGATTCATTCCCTTTGATCGCGGGTAGATTAGGTTGAAGGGCCAGGCGGGTTTCAATATTTTTAAAACTCTTCTGATAGGAAAGCAGGGAGAGGGTCTCCTCGATCACCCTGTTGATTTCCACTTCTTGAATATCTACCCTGGAGGGTCTTGCATAATTGAGCAATTCTTTAACAATATGGTTAATCCTTTCGATCTCTTTCTCAATCTTTTTCAGATAATCCTGTGATTCCTCGCGGGTGGTTTCAACCCTGGCCAGAATGCTGGTATAGCCCAAAATAGAGCCCAGTGGATTGCCGACCTCATGAGCCACTCCTGCGGCAAACCTTCCAATCGATGCCAGTTTCTCGGTCCGGATCAATTCTTCCTGGGCCTGTTTTAACTTCTTATTGGCCAATTCCAGGGACTCGAGATGCATTTCGATATTTTCCTGTTTTTCTCTTAATTGTTCGGTCATTCGGTTGAAGGATGTGATCAGCTGTCCAATCTCATTCGTAGAGGGCACCTGAATCGTTTGATTGAAATCCCCTTCACTAATCTTCTGCGTCAAACGAACCAGGTCTTTAAGAGGTTTGACCAGTACTCTGGAAAGTAAAAAACTTCCGAAAACGATCAAAACAATGGAGTCCATGATGATTAATATTAAGAACATCTTCTGATAGTCTAACAGACGTCGCATCACATCTCCGGTGGGGACTTCCATCAAAATACCGCCCACGATCTTTCCGCGTACCCAAAGGGGGGATGTGATGGTCAGTTTTTTATAATCCGATGACAAAAGCCCTTCTTCTTGTTCAATCTCCGTATGAATGCTCCCTGCTTCTATGGCGCGTTTCAGCAAAGGGTGATCATCCTTTTTGTCGATCCATTCCATTTGTTGGCTGACGATCACCCTTTGGCTCTCATCGACCACGCTTAAACGATATAACCCTCGATCTTTTCCGTATATCTGGATGAAATCCTGAATCTCCTTTCTTACAGAAGAAGGATTCAAACCCGATTCACCCTGCTCCCGGAGGATAAAATCGACAATCGTTTGGAAATCCTGAACCATGTTTTCACAATTTTTGATTTTCGTCTGAATGATATTTTTCTCGTTTGCTCTCGAGGTGGTAAAGCCGATCAGAAAAATAGCCGCCAGCATCAGAAGGGAGATGTTGATAATGACTTCCGCCCGGAGCGAAAGATTCAATCGTCGAAACAGAAAGGATGGTCTTCTCATTTCTATTTGCCGAAAAGGAATATAAACGTTAATCGTTTGCGAAACTCGTATCGATGCTTGATTGTATAGGCTTGATATCCGACCTTCTATCGAGCTTCTGGTATCGAGCTTCAAGTTTCGATACAAGCATCGTTACCGAAGAACGTAGTATTTTTTAACGAAACGGGCATCGTAGCCCTTACCGTCACCTGTTTAAAAAAAGATACCACCTTATCAACTCATCCCCCCAAAACAGTGCGATCACAGCTCCTACTGCGAGGAATGGGCCAAAGGGGATGGCGTATTTGAAATCCTTTCCTTTGATCAATATGATCGCAATCCCGACAATTGATCCGATGAATGAACTCAAAATAATGGTCAGGATCACCGCTTTCCAGCCAAGAAAACCACCGATCATGGCCAGCAGTTTCACATCCCCGCCTCCCATCCCTTCCCTTTTAAATAGCCATTGGTAGACCGTCGCCACCAGAAAGAGGCTTCCCCCTCCTGATATCACCCCGATTAAAGAGTCCGAAAAGGTAATCTGCGTGATGACCAGAGAGCCCAATGGTCCGATAATAATCCCAGGAAGACTGATCACGTCCGGAATGATCTGGTGGTACAGGTCAATGACGGTAATGACGATGAGGGCGGCAACGAATAAAAAATAATAAATGAAACTCAGTGAAACTCCATACGTGGTAAATAAAAAGAAAGAGCTTAAGGCAGTGATGACCTCTACGATTGGATATTGGATGGAAATCGGAGTTTTGCAATTCCGGCATTTGGCTCTAAGCAGGATATAACTTAACACCGGGATATTATCATAAAACCGGATAGGAGTGTTGCACTTCGGACAATGGGAACCCGGACGAACAATAGATTCCTCCTTCGGTAGTCTGCAGATACAGACATTCAAAAAACTCCCAACCATAGCCCCAAATAGAATCGAAATAATGTGCCACATAAATATACCTCAAACGATAAACCATGAACGATGAACCTTATAGACGAATTCCTTCATGACGAACTTTCTTCCCAAATGCAATCAACTGTGCTCCCAGCTCTTCAGCTTCTCTCAAATAGCATTCAAACTCTGACTCTGTAATATGACCATCGTCTAAAATCAAATCTAAACAACACACCGCTTCTTCCAAAGATGTTTCTGAAATATTTAAGTATTTACTAAATTCAACATCCGATAACTTATTTGACCCCTCGGCAATATTCAAACAAATCGAATCGGAAGCCCGTGACAGTTGATCTCTTAAAAGAAAGCGTTCACTATCGGGTAAATTCCTTGCTACTTGCCTCATTTTATTTCGAAAAGACTTGGCCGCTTTGTATACCGGCCACTTCCTGAATCGGAAAAGGCTCCTTTTTTCTTTTTTATCCATAGTTTGTTTCTTATCGTCCATTGTTTAATACCCTTTGATTATCGTTTATTGTCCATTGTTCATCGTTCTTGGTTCATTTTGTTCATGGTCCATCGTTCATTGTCCATCGTTTATCTTTGCAAATCCTGAACCATCCATCTTAGATCTTCCACCTTCTGTTTTGCCTTGGGCGCCGCTTCAATCCCTTTGGAATAATAGTAAATGGCCTTTTCTCGATCCTGCAGTCGACTCGCATAAATATTCCCCATCTCCTCATAGGGGTTGATGATATGGGGAGCCAGTTCCGACGATCGATTCAGTTCCTCAATGGCTGGCTTGTACTTTTCTGCATCTTTATAAAGCAACGCCAACCTGAAGCGAAGGTTTGCGGAATGATCAGGATTTTTATCGATCAGGCGCATCAGGATCTTTTCTGCTTCATCATATTTTTTTCCCCTCTGGTAAAGCACGGATAGGTTAATCTTGATCGAGTCGCTACCCGGTTTTAACCAGATCGCTGTCAGAAGTTGATTGACAGCCTTCTCATACTCACCCAGCCTGCCATAAACGATCCCCAGGTTATTCCTCGATTGGTAATCGTAAGGTAATATATCAACGGCCTTTTCAAGATACTTTATGGCATCCTCATCCATTCCTAATTCCATATAAACCACGCCCATCAAGGCATTGGCCGTGTTGCTCTCAGGATGCTTCTCTACGGCATCCGCCCAGAGGGTATAACTGTTCTCCCAGATGGTATTCTGTTTCACGGTCATATAGGAATAGCCAGCCAGTAGGAGTATGAATATTGAAATAGAGAGCAATTTAAAGAAGCCTTCTGAGAATCTTCTCTGCCTGTAAACATAGAACCGGTCAAATAAGATCCCTAACAAAAAGGCGTAGGAGAAGGAGGCAATGAAAACATACCGGTCAGCGAGAAGGGTGCTAATGGGGATAATATTCAAATAGGGGAGCATTGTAATCAGAAAAAAGAAGAAAGCAAAAAAGATGACTTTTGTTTTTTTCAAAGACCAGATGCTGACCACGAATAGAGTGATGGCGACCAGAACAAAAACAATGTTCTTTACATGGTAAATAGGCAGTGTGACGGAAAATGAATAAGCGGCAGAGTAATTAACTGTTGCAAATAAGAGCTTTAAGCTTCTTAAAAAGACATATATAGAGACAAGAATGTTTTCTATAAACCCTTTCCCGTAATACGGCTTAATTCCACCTGCATCAAGCATGACATTGATTAAGATGAATGTAAAGATGCCTGATATGGCCAACGAACAAATGAAAAAGACCCAATGTTTCCTTAAAAAGAAAATAAAGCTATCTTTTTTTCTCGTAATTTCATATAAAAGGACCACGGCCGGAAAAACTACTGCCGATGGTTTTGAAAGGACCGCGAGAAGGACCGAAAAAAGAACAAGACCAAGATAAACAATTCTCTTTCTCCTCTCCCCTTCCCTTCCTTCGAGGTATAAATAAAAAGCAAGAAAGAAGAAAAATCCCTGAAGCACCTCCTTCCGGGCTGCCAGCCACGTCACCGCTTCTACATGCACCGGGTGAACTGCAAAGAGAAGACTTCCAAACAGGGCCACCCTGTAATGAGAATCCGGCGAAGCCCTCTCTCTCAAACGGGAGGAAAGATGTTGGAGTGTAAAGAAAATCATGATACAGGTGAGGATATAAAATAAAATGTTGGTAATCCGATACCCTATCGGATTAAGTTTCCAGAAATGGTAGTCCACAGCATAACTCAGCATCCGAACAGGTTGATAGGTGTTGGCTTTTTCATGTGTAAAGAGTCTTTTAATCCCCTCCCAACTAAAATCTCTGATGGTTGAATTCTGGTAAATCATCCCATCATCCCAGTTCGTAAATTGGTTCTGGAGCGAATTGATGTAAAGCGCCCCTATCAAAAAGGCGATCAATAAACAGCCTCTAATGAACTTCGATGATCTATTTTGTTCCGGTAGACTCATCTTTTCACACCGTTGAAGTAAAAACGACATCTTTTTCATCCATAAAAACTCGGAACCATATTTCTAAAAAAAGGAGCGCCCAAATTTTTGAAGAATGATCGTACGTTAATGCAATATGCTCATTTAGCAAACGCTCAATTCCTTCCCGCCTGAAATATCCTCGATTTAATGTTCTGGAATCCAAAAGGATTTCGAAAATATAATTTTTCAACTCGTTCCTGAACCATCTCGCGACCGGAACCCCAAATCCCATTTTTTTTCTCTGGATAACGGATTGAGGTAAAAAATCAGAAAAGGCTTGTTTGAGAATATACTTCGAAATGGTCCCCTTCAATTTTAAGCGGGGAGGCACCGTGGCAATGAATTCCATAAATTGATGATCTAAAAAAGGAACCCTTGCCTCCAGAGAGTTTGCCATAGTGGCAATATCCATTTTCACGAGAAGATCTTCCGGAAGGTAGGTGTTGATATCAAGATATAAAAGTTGCTCAATCAGATCATCTGCTTCGGTTTCATTAAACTTGTTGATAAGATAGTCGAAGGAATCCATTTTTCCCACAGCTTCCATAAATTCAGGAGAATAAAGACCCTCTTTCTCTCCAGCATTGATAATTTTCACTTGTTCAGCATAATTTCTTGCTTGATTGGAAGAGAGGGACTCGACATAAGCGGCCATTCGGTTGAAGGTCTTCTCTCTCCAGTGGAATTGAGCAATCATTCTCAAGAGAAGAGGAAAATAATTGCTTCTCAATACCTTGGGGAGTTTTAAAAAGAAGATTAACCACTTGCTTCTGAGATACCTTGGATAGCCAGCAAAATTCTCGTCCCCCGCATCTCCGGTTAACACGACCTTCACATAATCTTTTGTCATCCGAGCCACATAATACGTCGGAATGGCTGAAGAGTCGGCAAAAGGTTCGTTATAGTACCACGCCAGTTTGGGTAGAATCTCAATGGCATCAGGCTGGACAATAAATTCATGATGTTCTGTTGAAAAATGATTTGATACGATCCTGGCATAATCGAGTTCATCAAAATCCTTCTCCTCAAACCCAATTGAGAAGGTCTTTACAGGTTTACCACTTAGCATTGCCATGATTCCCACGATTAGGCTCGAATCAATGCCTCCGCTTAAAAAAGCTCCAAGTGGAACATCACTGATTAATCTGAGCTTGACCGATTCTTCGAGTCCTGTTCTTATCCGATCTTGCAGTTCTCCTAAATCTGAATCATTCCGATTTTTTTCATTAAAATGAAGCCTCCAGTACCGTTCTATTCTTATACCCTTGTTGTGATCGTAAAGAAGGTAATGGGCAGGAGGAAGTTTCTTGATCCCCTCAAAGATGGTGTCCGGTGAGGGAACATATTGATAAGTCAGATAATCATGGATCGCATATCCACTTACCCTTTTCTCGATAGTTGGAAGTTGGAGAAGGGCTTTGATTTCCGAAGCAAAGGCAAAATAACCGTTTTGATGAAAATAGACCAAGGGTTTTTTCCCCAATCGGTCACGGGCCATGAATAATCTCTGAAGTTTGGAGTCCCAAATTGCAATGGCAAACATTCCACGAAAATAGTTTAGACACTCGACTCCCCACTCCTCATAAGCATGGAGGATGGCTTCCGTATCTGAGTTTGATTTAAATGAATGCCCTTTTTGTTCCAACTCCTTCCTTAGAATTTGAAAATTATAAATTTCTCCATTGTAAACAATCCAAATGGTTCCATTTTCATTGCACATGGGTTGATGGGCAGCCGCCGAAAGATCAATGATTGAGAGCCTCCGATGCCCCAAGCCAACCTCAAAACCATTTCTCCCCAAGGGGATTTCGAAAGGCTTCTTTATTTCAACAACATGGCCGTCTTTGATGAACACCATCCCCTCGTCATCCGGTCCGCGATGGGCCAATACATTGGTCATCTGCCTAACGGATTCAACCCTCACTCCATTATTGAAATCGATCTCTCCACAAATTCCGCACATTAGAATGTCCTATGAAGCATACGCTGATACAATCCGATATATTTATCGGCAATCAGATCGATAGCATAATTCTCCTGAATAGATGATCTCGCCTGTTTACCTAATTCTTCCCTTTTCATGCCATTCTGGATGAGATAGAGCATCGCTTTAGATAGACCCTCCACATCATCCGGATTAACGAGCATGCCTTTCTTCGCTATGATGAAATCTCCATATCCAATATTTTCCTCTCCGTTCTCTCCCATTAATTCGGTATTACCTCCTACATTTGTCGCAATACATGGCAAACCATAGCTCATGGCTTCTAATAGCGCATTGGATAAACCCTCAGTCCTCGATGGGAGGATGAAAAGGTCTGCATTTTGAATGTATTCCATAACATTTTCGATCATCCCCATAAATATTACTGAATCGATAACTCCCAAAGATTCTGTTAATTTTTTAAGTTCATGATCGAGAGGTCCGCTGCCCAAAATAATCAACTTCAAGGTTTTCTCTTGACGTATCACACAGGCCCATGCCTTGAGCAAGATATCAATGCCTTTTTCTTTACTCAGCCGTGAGGTGGTGATGACTCGCTTTATTTGACCGTAATTGCCCTTCTTCTTTTGAGGTAAGACCACGCCATTAGGAATATATTCGATCCGGGATTGTGGAAATCCAACGTCATTAAATTCTTTTCCTCCCACCTTGCTGTTCGCAACCAGGACCTCCATCTTGTTCAAAAGGTGTTTTAACTGAAAATCTCCCAATGGATACCCCCTCAGTTGCCTGATGTCACTTGTCATCCCGGAACTTGCCGTCTTGACGATCACTGGTTTTTTAAGAAGTTCTTTTCCAATTACAATAGAAACAAAAGCAGGGTACAAGGCCTGATGAACGTGAATCAGGTCATATTCGTTTTTATGATAGATAAGATAAATCCCGAGAGTAACCATATACGTCAAGACACCGAGGGGCCGGAGCCCTTTGATTCCCCACATCCCCCAGAATGAAAAATTTCTAAAAAGGTGGAAGCCATCGACGATTTCCTTACGGGAGGTTCTAAATCTCCACCATCCGGTCACAACTCTCACCTCAAGGCCTTTTTCGATGAGTTTCCCTGCAAGCAACTGAGCCTGCCTTTCAGCGCCACCAATGATCGGATGGAACTGTGAAATGACCATGAGAACTTTCATCCCTTCCTCGCTTGCCCTCAAATAAATAAGAACTTATTACTACTATCACAAAATGTTTTTAAATTATATAGACAAAGCTCCTTGTTCGATAAACATAAAAAATGGTTTCGGGTATTGCCATTTCCAAAGGGTGGTCATTGACCGATTTGAAAAAGCATACCTAACAGACACGCACTATCTTTCTATCCTTGAGTCCATTTCATGACTTCCGCGAATAGATCACGAGAAGTCTCATCGCTGTTATCATCCAAGATAATTCATCCCTTTACACTATCATCTATGCCACCTTCTTCACCTTCTTGCAAAGAATTGCAGTTCCCAATGGAAATGCTTTACTTTGATCTAATGGACCTAGCAAGATGGCGCCACAGTTTATCATCAACCGAAGCAATATCGTAAATGGAGTGGCCAATATTATCACTAAGCGAATGATTGCCCATCGGAACTGAAGTAAATGGTATTTCAGTAGCAGATTCACGTTAAGCGCCAAAGATGAAAATGCATCTCCTATTGAAATCGCATCTATAACCTTGAAGCCAGCATGGTCCATTTCGACCTTGAGCCCTTCCAAAGTCCAACGCCGATAATCTGATGGATACCCATGGACCGGAAATGAAAAAGGAGTGGTGATCAGAAGATATCCGCCTATTTTAGTTATGTGGTAGGCTTCAGAAATGGCTAATGGGTGACTTTCTAAATGTTCCAAGACAGAAATCATCATCGTTCCGCCCATGCATTCATTGAGAAAAGGCAACGCGTAGCATGAGCAATATATTTTCAATTTTTCTATCCTGTTGGAAATATTCCCATCTAATGGATTCCTTCCGGTTGGTAAATCAGTAGGATAATATTCAGTGTCCTCGCTTCTCAAATACCTTGCCCCATGCCCAGTTCCTGCTCCAATATCCAATATTCGCCCGGATAGTCGGCTTCCGAGCAAAGAGAGCTCCTTCTTAGCACACTTCACACTCAGGTAATGACTGTGCCATGGATAAGGCTCAAACTCAGGACCTTCTATCTGACGAAACGTATTTTCCAAATATCTAATTACCTTCCTTAGATTCTTTATTATCCAAACCATATGCCTTTACAATTCTATCGTACAACGTACAATAGGCTTCATCTCTCCTTTCCTTTCTAAAACCTTGGGCAAAATCGAAAGACCGAATTCGTTTCTGGACCACCTCTTTTTCTTCTAATGAAAGGTATCTTGAAATTCTTTCGCTGAGCCTTGTTTCATCTCCTACTGGAAAAAGAAAATCTTCCATTCCAGTTTGTATAGCAATCTCACGATGAATTGGAATGTCCGATAGGATTCCTGGAACACCACAGGCACACGCTTCCAATACTGCATTTGGCATCCCTTCGCTCTCCGAAGCATTAATCATGCAGATGGCTCTCTTTAAAAATGTGGTAACGTCGGCATGTTGACCGCAAAACTTAACGCTTTCTTCGATACCGAGTCGATCAGCCAACCGCTTCAATTCGCTAACATCTCCTCCTCCGACTATATTTAAAATAGGTGAAGATTTCGTTCTACTTTTATACTTTTTTTGCTTGTATAGGGCATAAGCCTTAAGAACATCTGTTAGCCGTTTCTGTAATGCTATGCGACCAAGGAAGAGCAATATCCCATCCTCTGGTATCTTTGCTGCCTCTTCAATAGATGGAAACTCATCAAAAGTAATAGCGTTGGGAATAATGAAAACCCTGTCCTTTCTCACTCCATTGTCCACAGCTTCTCGGTAAGTCTCATGATCAAGAGCAATCGCTGCGGAACAATCCTTTAGAATTTCAGGGATTAATTTTTTCACCATCAAATTCCGTACCATATATTTTGAAATGTAATGGAAGTCACCATAGGATCCGCTGCATGCAATTCTTCCGACCCAAGGGACATGTAGGGCTCTCGAAAGCCAGAAACCCCACAGGGCCGTCTCACGTATGGGCGTAATTTGAATCAGGTCTATCTGTCCTATATTTTTCTTGATTAAACTGAGAAGGCTCTTCAATCTTATCCACGATCGGATCATCAATGGAAATGATAATACGCTTCGCGGCAGGGCTGGGAATCTAACCCCCCAAATCGGCACCGCCTCAAATACTTGGTAGGGAGACTTAACATATGAAATATCAGCGAGCACCTGAACGTCAATTCCTCTGGAAAGAAGCCCCTTGTGGATAGAATGCAATTGCCGTTCTGCTCCTCCGTACGCTCGTGAGGGAGGACTATATTGTAAGATTGAAAGTATCCGCATTTTAACGTATCCTGTTTCGAAATTCTTTCAACTGGACCCTAAACTGATTTACCCAACTTGGTACAGTCAACCATGTTAAACATAGCGAGATCCCCAAACATATTGGGAGCTTAAAGCAAATACTCACTAATGGATAAGAATGCCATGCCGAACTCATCAACACACCACATATCAAAACAACTACTCCAGTTCCAATAAGTTTTCTCCATGCTAAATTCAACTTAAAGTATCGGGTGGATTTCCACATCACTCCAAAATAGATGAACCCAAAGCTGATGCAATTTATTGCTGCTGCACCATAAGCCCCCCATATTTGAATTACGAAATAATTTGAAATAAGGTTAAAAACACCACCAAGAAACCATAAATTAGCAGCAGGCTTCATGTTCTTTGAGATCAGCAATCCAGTATTAGCTAATTGGGCCATTCCGTAAAAATAAACACCTCCAGCGATCCAGGGAACGTATAATGCACCTCCATGAAATCGCGAGTCAGCCAATAAACGAATCATGTCACCGCCAATTGATGCAACAAACAACCAAACTAAGCACAAAAGGAGAGCTAACCCTTCCCAAACTTCCCCAAGAATTGTCGAAGCTCCTTGCCTATCTTTTTCGTAGGTCCTTATCGATTCTGGAACCCATGTCAATACCATAGCGGTATTTACAATGATTCCAATGATGGCAACATTATATGCAAAAGAGTAAACCCCTACGGTTTGTTCACCCCAAAAATACTTAAGGAGCCAACGGTCTGAAGAACTCAGTATCCAATACATGGTTCCCGTGACCAAGCCTGGCAACCCCAGTCTAACAATAGACCATTTTTCCCTGGCCGTTAATCCGGACGGTTTTCCTAAAGGATTCCCTTTTGGGAGGCCTGTGATGGCTACACTCACGAGGATCCCCACTGTAAATCCTATTAAGAGTGGCCATTCATCGGTGCGCCACAATATAGCCAATGTGACCGTTGTCGAAGTTGCAAAAATCCCTGATGCGATGATTGCCAACCCAATGCGTCTGTATTTCTGTCTCAATCGGGCACCGGTCTGGGACATCGTATTTGTCACAAACAATATTATGGTGAGCCCCACGATCAAAGCGATAAAGAAGTTATCATAAGGTTTTCCAAATAACATCTGCCACAAAATAAAAGATAAAATACCGACGGCGGCCGAAGTGATGATCGCATATCTCCAACAAAAGTTTTCTACCCCCTTGCTTGTTGTATCTGTTTTAGAAAAATAAAATCTGACATAACCCATATCAATTCCGAGGAGACCCAGTGTTGATGCCAAACTCGTCGCCGTTCCTACCAGTGCCATCACCCCATATGGCGTAGGTCCCAGGATCGGGGTCAGAACGGGAGCTGCCAAGATAGCGAACAAACGATTTAAACCATTCCCTAATATGATGATTGCTGAAGCTCCGAATACCTCTTTGATCAGGCCCATAAACACTCTGTCTTATCATTCATCTAAGATTCATGTAGTCACTTTTGTCGTTTCGTTGCAACACAGTTTATGTAAGGGGAACTCCATCGATTGGGTTTGACTGGCACTATTTTTTCAAGGGACCAGATTATTCTATTTAACCAGCAGAACGTCTGAAGGACGAAGTCATAAACAAAGGTGTTCCTTAAATTATCAAAATTCAATACTCCAAAGTTTGCCATAAGGAAATAGTCGCATGAGACTGGAGAAAGCATGTTTCTCTGATGCGCCTTCAAGATGCTTTCGCGCGATAAAGGGATATGGGCGTTAAACGCATTCCTATTGATTAGCCTCTGAATCAATCCTAATAAACCCATGAGGTTTGGAATATTCGTTATCATAACTCCTTTTTCCTTTAGAAATCTTGAAAAAGCCAAGAGGCAGCCTTCGGTGTCCTCAAAATGTTCCAGAACCCCGAACGAAACCACGACATCAAATTCCTCAATCATTGACTCAGAGGGTGTAAAGAAATCCCCACAGACAATGTCACCTTTCACTCCTTCGTTTGATAATATTTGTAATGCCTGCTGACAACCGATTTCTGAATAATCGATTCCGTAGATCTTAAATCCAAATTCTTTTGCAAAATAAGGCAACCATATCGATCTTGCACAACCAATCTCTAAAAGTTTTTTGTCCTTAGTCTCCTTTCTCGAAAAGACCCATCGAAAATAATCATGAAACTTCCGATCCACATAATGCTCCGGTCCCGGATGATATGGATTGAGCGATGCGGGAAATAAAATGCTTTCCCACCTGCTGTCCCAGTATGATTTTCCAGCCATGTCCTTAATCATGAAACTCATCCTACAATCTGAACCTGCCTAAGTCACAATCCCACGGGAAAGTACTTACCCTATAAGCTGATAAAGTCTTTCTTTCCAATTAAAAATAAAATCCTTTTTCCGGTTCCAACACAAGGTTTTTATTTTATCCAAGTTGACCGGATCATAGAGCAGTTTTTGAATTTTATCAGCAAGCGAGTTATCATTGAATGGATCAAAAAGAAGTTCATCATGTTGTAGTATATCCTTTATTCCAGAAATATCGCTTCCAATGCAGGGCAAATCCGATCCAAGTGCCTCAAGCATTGCGTTGGGCATTCCTTCGCTCATTGAAGACATGACAAAAAGGTCAGAGGCGAGATAAATCTTGTAAAGTTCTTCTCTCTCCAGCCAACCTGTAAAAATGACTTTGGGGGCAATCTGCAGTTCCCTTGTCAATCCCTGTAAAAATTCCTTGTAGTCTAAAGCGGCCTGGGTAAAACTTTCCCCCACAATCATGAGATAAATATTTTGGGCTCCTTGTTTGTGTAGGCATCTGATAAGGGTTTCAATATTTTTACCCCGGTTGATAATACCTGCCGTTACCAACACTCTTGCGTCTTTTGGAATGCCATATTTAGCTCTTATGTGGGGAATATCTTCTGGATCACGTATGGATATTGGAGGAATATTGTTATAGAGAACATGAACATCAATGTTTTTTCTTCGTCCCATGCTATTCAGAATTTCACTTCGGGAGGCTTCATTATTTGTGATGATTCGGTTTGAACACCGAATTCCAATACCTTCGATCATCTTTATCACACCTAAAACACATTTCGATGAATTCTGCATTTTGGAGCCAAAAGACATATTTCCTCTAATAAAAGTTACCATCGGCCTTTTTAGAATATTCTTAGAAAGAGCCTGTATGAATGCATAAAGAGCACCGAAAGCAATAATGAGGTCAATTCTATTTCTCCAACCTACCCAAACAGCCCACCAAGGAAAAAGGAAAAGAACTGACAACTTGGCCATCATGCCATCTACATTTTTAAATGGAAAATATATGACGTGGTTATGGAAAAGGGGATGGTCGACTTGGATTGGGGTTAGCGATAGGCAGTGCACTTCGCATCCCCTTTCCCAAAAGGCTTCCAACATCATGCTAAACCTATCGTAAGCCCCTCCCCTTCTCATCGTGTACATTGCTGTCAAAATCTTCATTATTAGGAATCCAGGAAGTCAGGAAAAATAAAATTACGTTTCTTTTAAAGATTGATCACATTATAATTTATCATTTTGGAATCCATAAAATGATCTTTGCCTTCTTCAATTCATACATTCCTGGTTTCCTTATAAGGAATCCATGAATCCAGGAATTAACCTTACGAAATACAAATATCTTTTATGCAGACTGATCTCGACCCATAAATCTTTACTAAATTCTCTCTTTTTTTCCCATTTTCTGTCAGGGAAGTTATCAAAATACAATCGGGTTTAAGTTCCTGGACCCGACTCACGGGTTCCACCTCATATCCAAAAATGATCTGTGGCTTAAATTTCTCATCGTCTTCAACGATTCCAACCAGTTTCAAGGTCACTCCCTGCAAAGTTATATAAGCCACTTCCATTTCGTCGCTGATTCCATAGAAGATAAGTCGCTTCAGACCCTTGTTTTGCATTTCGAGGAGTCTTGCGGCGATGATCTTTTTCAATTCGGCATAATGTTGAATCCTGAAAGAAACCAAGTTGAGTGTTAGTTTCCCTTTCTCGATCACCCCTTTTGGGGTCAAGTAATAACCAATCTTCCGTGGATTTAAATCCCGAATTCGAATCCATCCTTTGCGGGCCATTCTCCTGAGACAGGCATTCGTCACCCCTAAAGCGATATTGAATTTGTGACTCAACTCGCGCTGCGAAATAACAGGATTCCTCTCCAGCTCCTCAAGCAGACGGAGATCTCTTATCTCTTCGGAGGGTCTTAACGTATCGGGACTTATTGCTTTTTCAATCATTTTGGCGATTCAGAACTTATAACTCCCCCTTCCCCCCTCTTACTTTAAGAGGGGGGAACAACCAATCAAAAACCCATTGCCATTACCTAACCTTAGCCTATTCGTTTTATTCGCTATCATTTGTGCTATTCGTTGTTATTTATTGTTCAACTTTTGTATATTAAAGGACAATTTTTATTCACCGTTCATTCCATGAACACAAATTTTAAAAAAATAAATAGCCTGATAACTAATTGATATTAGTAACTTTATTTAAACATTGCATCTAACGGTTCAAATCTTTGACTTATTGTGTATAAAAAAATAAGCAATCTTCATGCCATAAGGAAGCCAGGAATGGAATCATCTTGGAATAATGGAATGTTGGGAAAGGATGATCAACGGGAGACCTCACCTTAACCCCGTTGTTGCAAAAATGGCTATGCTGGAATAAAGGTAGTATTTCGTACTTACGTTGGACTTCACGGAATATGATGTCCCGTTATAGCTATTCAATACTCTTCAAAAGCAGCAATGACAAGGTTCTTCCGATGATCGCGTCTGTTTTTAATGCAACAACGGGGTTAACCCAAAGACAAAACCGGCGACCTTGCCCTGACTTTAGCCCAGTATCTATTTTTATATCTTCCCTTGCCGGAATGCTTCCTGGTTATCGATTGTTTTCTTGTGAAGGACTCTCTTTTTCCATTCAAGAAGTCTTTGGATCCGAGGAATTCTTCAACCAAATACTCTTTTTTGCCTCCCATGTTAATCGAACGGCATCTTCGAGCCAATTTAGGATATTTTCAGGCTTTAAATCAATAAAATTTTTCATCTCTTCTTCCGAATGAATCCTCTGATAATCAAAGGTTTCTTCAAACCATTCCAATAGGAACTCAAATGGGACTTCGCCAAGGCTATGGAATTGTTCATTCAATGGTTTTTTAATATAGGCATATTTGTAAAACTCTTTAATGTTCATGGGTATTCTTTTTTTAGCTTCTTAATCTTATTGAGATGATTGATATCTTCAAGGTCCCTTGGCCGGCCTGACAATATCTTCAATTCGATAAGATCATCAATAGAAATAAGGTTTATCGGGATGTTCTTCAAGTAAATGGTGAGTCTCGATTGATAGGCTTTTTCGAAATCAACTGGATTTTTTATGAAAATATCAATATGTTTTATCGGGTCGGAAAGGTCGATAAATGTGAAAACGACTGCGCCTTTTTCTGTAATCCATTCTTCTCTCTTTTCCCTTGAACTGAATTCAATTGGTTTCACAGGAACCCGTGGCTTACAATTAACCCTCTCCATCGCCTTTATAAGTCTTTCAAGGTTTTCTTCTTCCAAATCGACCATGATATCTAAATCAACCGTCATTCGAGCATAACCATAAAGATTAACAGCCATACCCCCCACAACAAGGTACATCACCTCTTCCTCATATAATGCCTTAAAAATATCCTCGTAAATCAATCTAACTCCTTTTAATATTCCCTCATTTGAATCTCTTCATCCAAAGAACTTCGCCCAGTGACAAAACCGGCTTCTTTACCTTCGCCATAACTTCTCCCCATTCGACCATTCGCAGTCATCTGTGATATTCATTTTACTTTTTAGCTAATTGATCTTCATACATCTTTTTTACTTTTTCAAGGCACACGGACCATAAGATTTTTTTTTCCACTAAGGATTGGTTCCATTTCCTCACCTTCTCGACCTTCTCCTTATCACGGATAGCATCAAGAACCCTTCTCGCGAGAATATTTTCATCATTCACAGGAAATAAGAAACCGTTTTTCCCATCTTCAATCCACTCTCGATTGGCAGGAATATCGGTCACTATGGGAAATACCCCTGCTCCCATTGCCTCAAGCAATGACACGGAGGTCCCATCATAAAGAGAAGTAGACACATAGATATCTGATTTGGCTAAGAGTGAGGGCATCTCTTCATGTGGAATTCGCCCTAAAAACTCGATGTGGGTATAAACATTTAAGGCCTTTGCTTCTTGTTCTAATGCCTCCTTTTCATTCCCCTCCCCTGCAATAATAAACTTTGTTCCGGGTGCTTCTTTGATGATCATTGGAATGGCTCGAATCAGTAGGGAAATATTATAGATGGGAATAAGATTCCGATTGCTTATAACCGTAAAGGGGCGGTTGCCCCTTTCCATCCTTCTTTCTTCACCCGAATCATAAAAGGCTTTATCCACTCCCATGGGGATGACTGAGATTTTAGTCTCTGGAAGGCCAAGGGGTAAAAGCTCTTTTTTCTGTACTTCTGAAACACATTGGATATGAGAAGAGTTTCGGCACACAGAAATAAAAACTCTTCTGAGAACTCCTCCTTTTTCAAGAGCCATCCGCAGATCCGACCCATGGATGGTGACGATCAATGGCTTTCTTAGAAATTTGCTCGCCCAAAGCCCGATCAATCCTGTGGGAATGGCCCAGTGGATATGGATTAATCTGCACCGATGTTTGAATAAGATATAAAGCGTTAGAAAGAACCCCGAAAGATAATATAGAATCATCCGGAGATAGGGAATTCTGTTATATTCTATCAAGAGTTTATTTCCAGCAAAGAAAGGGAAGCGATAAACCCTGATCCCATTTTGATCCTCAAAATAGTGGCTTTTCCTATATATTTTGGGAGTGAGGACGGTAATATCATATCCTCCTTTTTGTAACAGCATTGCCATCTTTTTGATGAAAATACCACGGTAGGAGGAGTCGAAGTCAGGGTATGCATTGGTGATAAGGAGAGTGGATCTCATCATAAGGAAGCCAGGAATCCAGGAATAAGTAACCCTTTAAATAAGGAACTCAGGAAACCAGGAAAAAAAACAAATAATAAAAAATTAATTACAAATTACTCGTTTAACTTCCAGAACCTTTTTGGAAAAATTTATCAGCAAACCATGTTCTTTGCCAAGAGCTTTCAAGTAGGATTTCACGATCGCAAAATGAATGTCTTCAATATTTTTAACAGCTTTCAACTCAACCACTACGGTATCATCCACAAAGAGGTCGAGTCTATGCCTCCCAACTTCGATCCCATCGTATTTAATGATGATCTCCTGCTGTCTATCAACCTTTAGATTTTGTTTTTGCAATTCAACAACAAATGCATTTTCATAAATTGATTCCAAGAATCCAGGACCTAATTTCTTATGAACATTAATGGCGCACCCAATGATCTTATCGGTCAGATCTTCATGTTCTAATCCTTCTCTTGTTTTCATGACTTCTCAATATTCCGTTCATTCTCCTGCATTCCTGGCTTCCTTAGCAGGTTTCCTAATTCAAGATTTTCTTTCTGAATGCGGAGGATTTCTTTGCGTAGGGAGAGAATCTGAAGGGCTATGAAACCGAAGGATAGAATCTGTATCCCTCCTAAAATCAACAAGATTGCAAAAGTAATCAAGGGCCTTCCAGGAGTCAAGTCCCCTGAAAACCTTAAATAAGCGACGTAAAGCCCGATCAATAAACCGGCCCCAAGGGTCAACACACCAATAAACCCGAATATGATCATTGGTTTTTCAAAAACGGAGAAGATGAGATGGGAAGTTGCGGTCCTTTTGAATTTGAATTTGGAACTTCCTCTTTTCCTGCTTTTAAGAATAGCTGGGATTTCCTTCACCCGAAACCCAAGGGCCATCGCTTTCGAAAGAATCTCGAGATGAATTTCCTTCCCATCTGATTCAAGTTCGAGGGAATCGAGCACTTTTTTTCGATAAGCCCGGAAAATTCCGGTTAAGGTATGGATTCGGTTAGGCATGGCAAGACGAAGGATTTTGTTTCCCAATTTACTGATCCATAAACGAAAAAAAGGAACCCCCTCAGTCTTTCCGCCTGGCATGTAAGGAGACGCCAAAATAAGGTCTATATTTTCTTCTTCCTTAAATGTTTTAAGAAAATCGATGATATATTTGGGGTCATAACTCAGATCGGCATCAATGGAGACAATAATTTCTCCTTTAGCCTCCTTGAATCCAGTTCTTAAAGCCATTCCCCGGCCGATATTTCTTGAATAAGAGACAATCTTTATTTTTTTATTGGAGGCAGCAATCTTTTGTAAGACTTCGTGAGTATTGTCGGTGCTCCCATCATTGACCGCAATGATTTCGTATTGTCCGTCGAAAGAAGATAGCGAATCCTCGACCCTTGCAAGGGTGTGCTCTGCATTCTCAGCTTCATTGAACATCGGTATGACGATAGAGAGTTGCATGCCTATCTTTTATTCCTCATCATTCTTTTCGCAATACTTACCACATATTGAGCACTTTTCATCGCTTCAAAAGCATCTTTTTTAGTATATTCTTCTGTCGGGATGAAATCAATATCTCCATAGAAGGCAAGTTCCCTCTCTTTTCTTAACTTCTTTGAGATTGCGGCTATTCTTTTTATTTCTGTCGAGGAGAGCTTATTAAATTTTTTTTGATGTTCTAAAAGAATCGGGCTGACATCATGGTATTTGGGAGGTTCAATTCCTGCATATCTGAGCATTCCCTTCAAAGAGAGTTCGACAATCTCCTGAGCCTCTCTTACCACATCGGAATAGGCCCCCTTTCCGATAAGAAGGTCAAGGATATCTAGCCTGTCTTGGGACTTTCTGAAATAACTTTGTGCCAAATCATCGTTAGTCATATTTCAAATATCTCTCCAGGCTTATAATCGGGTTTTAAATCCCAGTACCATGCATTTCCCTTCCAAACCCTCCTTGAACCCAATTCCTTTAGTCTCTTTCTCAGCTTATCAAGCTTCTCCTTAAAAAATCCGTTCCTATCGAATAGGATATTTGCATCTTCCACCATATCCAGAAAAAGAGGACTCCCTCTTTCAACCTCTTCTGTGCTTTTGATGATTGCAGAGATATATGTATTGATCCCCTCTTCTTTGCGAAGGGATTCTAAAAAAGGTTCTATTTTCTCTTCAACGGTTTCAAACTCACTTATCCTCTTCATCCTCCCCTTCGGGAGTCCTTCAGCGATGACTAAAACATCGAGGTCGGAATCGAAATTTTGAGTCTCCCTTGCCACGGAGCCAAAAATAACGACAGAGATCAGTCTGCCACCATAAAAGGATTTGATTTCGGATAGAAGCCTTGCTTCGAGTTCTTTAAATTTCTCTTTTAACATTTTCTTTCAAGGTACTCTTTTTTGCCCTTGAGAAAGAGCAGATCTTCCTTGTCTTTTTGTTTATCCTTTGTTTTGATTTCTTTTGCCAAACTTCCATCGTTCCATTATTCCAATACAAATTTTACTTGCCCCATTTCTTATGTATCTCCGAGCCATTTTACCCATTTCAGGTCTTTTTTGACAGTATTGTATAAGCTTGCGTCTGAAGTAATCATCATTATACCTTCTGTATCGGCTATCGCCAAATAACTGGCATCATAGACTGAGCGGTGATAAACTTTACAAAAATGCGTCAGCTTTGAATGAAAAGTGGAAAGGTTTACTAAGTTGATTTCCAAATCGATAAATCCTTCTATCGCAGTTATAAGTTTTTCCTCTTTAATCCTCCCTCTTTGTTGCGCGATGAATAATCCATTCACCACTTCATATTCTAATAATGATGGAGCGATTATCTCCAATTCGTTTGAAGTATGTTGAAACAACAAATCCAGGGCTTTTTGCCCTTCTTCTTCATCGACAAGGTACCATTTAAGAACCACGCTTGCGTCTAAAACAACCCTTCTCAAGACCTTCCCTCCAGTTGTCTTCTGGATTCTTTGTAAGTCTCATCGGCTGAAATATTTGCTTTCAGGAATACTCTTCTTGCTTCCATAATTTTTTTATACCCCTCTATTCTTTTGGAGTGCTGGTATTCTGCATAAGGAATAATCACTGCTACAGGTTTTCCCCTTTTAGTCACAACGATCTCTTCTTTCTTTTCAAGGGCATCATTTATTAAGCGGCTGAATCCCTTTTTCCCTTCAGCTACACTAACACTGGTGCTTTTCATGACTCCTCCGAATAGTCATTACTGATGACTAATTATATGGTTACATAATATGGTTGTCAAGAGTCTGAATAAGGAATGCAAGAATTCAGGAATAAAGGGTCGTCAACATTATATGGTAGCGGAACGAATGACTTATTATTTCCTGCCTTCCTGGCTTCCTTATAAAAAAAGCAAGACAAATCATTGTCTTGCTTCGATTATCCCCGATTAAAATTGTTTTTTCTTTTTACCTCATTATTCCAACATTCCACCATTCCATTAATCCGGCTTCTTATTTTCCATCATTCCAGCATTCCAATATTCCTTCCCCTTACTTGGCCCATTTATCGGCCGGTGTTTTATTCCCTCGATAATTTATAAATAAACTTCCATCTCCTGCTTGTCGTGGACTCCAGGGTTGTGCTTCTGCCGTAAAAGTATTTGCATTTGAAACACCAACGAAATTCACATTATAGTCTCCAGCCACTGCCGGCACTCCCCAAGTGTTCCGGAGCTCTGCTACGTCGGTTGCATAACTTCCTCTCTCAGCCCTCCGCATCTCCTGGGCGGCTCTAAACTGTTCTAAAGCAGTTTTGGCATCTGCTCGTCTCGCCCTCACCATGTAATTGGTGTAAGAAGGAATAGCTATAGCGGCAAGAATGCCCACAATCACGATGACAATCAATAATTCAATTAGAGTTATTCCTTTTTTTGATCCCCAATTAATATTTATTATCATGATTTAGGCCTCAAATGGGGTGGGAAGTCCAGAGACCATCCCCATGTCCAATTCAATGAACCGTCGCTTCCAGAATTCGGTGTTAATGTCAATGATTTCCCATTAACCATTGGAGCAATTTCTTGTATTGTAACAGATATCCCACCATTGACAACTGAAATTCCTGATATCCTTGTAATACTGGCCAATGAAACACCCAAACTGTTTCTTACTTCATCAACCGTTAGGCAATTGGGCCAAGTATTATTCTCTTGATAGAATGACGAAATTGAACTGGCAACGGTTGACATCGCATTCTCAACTTCAGCCAGTTTTGCTTTTATTTTAAAACCTTCGTAAAAAGGGACTGCCACTGCCGCTAAAATTCCAATAATGGCAATAACTATTAATAACTCTATCAGAGTAAATCCTGTATTTAGGTGCTTCATTAAGGCCACTGTTGACTCGAAATAAAGATTTCACCTTCATGATTGCCTACGAAAATATTGGTACCCCGGAGCCTGGAATGATCCAGGCCCCCAGAGCACTCTAAACCGTTAATACTTTTAAATTATCGTTTTGGAACATAAGCCGGTGGCATTGCATTAGCACCGCTCCAATTCCATGTGATCGACCCATCAGTAGCAGAGGTAGGGGTCATAACTAATTGGCGATTGTCAACAGTTGAATCAACATTAGATACCGTAGCAGTTATGACTCCAGTAGTAACGTTCATAACCGAAATCCTTCCCACTTGTGTCGTAGCAACTCCTAAACTCGTTAGGATCTCTGCTTTTGTCGGAGCTGAAGGCCAACCACCTGTTTCCTGCATGTATGCTGCCACAGCGCTGGCCACATTACTCATGGTGTTGGTAACTTCTGTCATTTTTGCTTTGATCGTCTGTGCTTTATACATCGGTATGGCGATGGCAGCCAAGATTCCGATAATGGCAATAACGATCAACAACTCAATCAATGTAAAACCTTTCTGTCTCCTTAACATAATGAACCTCCTTTTTTGAATGTTTTCTGTTTAATTTCGACGGTGACGAAACCCCTTTGGTCTTAGGGTTACGCTAATCGTCATAAAACCATCTTTAAAACCTTCCCGCTTTTAAATCACCTCCTTTTACCGATTTTTGGATTTATTAAAGCATAATTTATGCCAAACAAGAAATGAATGGGCTAAAAAATAATTACTAAGTTAACAGATTAAATTTATTATGTTTTTTATTTTTTGTGCTCAATACACTCCATTTCATTCAATATATTTTCTTTGCTTTTGGACCAGAACTCTCACTTTTTGTCCAGAGAGTGACAAATTTTGTTCGTAAAAAATAGGAAATATATGGGTAGGAAAAATTCAGGGCTTGGTTCCAATTACTGTCCAGCTATATCCGTGTCGGTGTTGGGCTCTGACATTCACAAAGCCTCCGTCTTCTAATAGTTTTATGGCTTCTTGCCTTGTGTAATATTTTGCATAATCAGGGTTGAGTTGGTCGTAAATAATGAGCCGGCGTTTCTCCGGAGGCATTTTTCCGAAGACAGATAAAAGATACCTTTTTAGAGGTAATGGAAATCTGTGACAGAGACGAATATAAAGATTAAGGGGGTGGTGAATAAGCCAAACAAGTGATGCAAGAGCCGGATGGGGCAATTTCTTTGTCAGGACTCTCAGTGGCTTTATCAGCGCGAGATAGGATTCATTTCCTTCCTTTCCATATAACCACACGAAAAAATGACCTCCTGGCCGCAATGCCTTAAGCGCCGCTTCGACGACTGGCTTGGGATCGGGAATGTGGTGTAAAACGCCTATAGAAAAAACATAATCCAGATCTTCGTAGGGGGATAATTGATCCCCAGTCGTTTTAAGGCAGGTAACCTTTTCGGAATTTCTAATATTACGGGTCAAAACCGCAAATGCATCAGATGGCTCAACAGCGACAACATGTTGAACACCGGACTCAAGCAACATATTGACAATCCTTCCCGCTCCACTTCCAATCTCTGCCACCTTACAATTCTTCAAATCCTCTAGTTTTAGAAATGGGAATAGCATATCTGAAAACAATTCAAAGGACCCATAATACCCCTCATTGTCAGAGTATCGAAGCCATTGTTTTCCAAAATCTTTTATAGTTCTATCTTTATCAGGCATACCAATAATCCTATTTCTATAAAGAAGTTTAAATAAGAAGTCGGATTGATATTTGCATTCAAAGCAAGTTTGTGAAATAATGTTTACCCTGTTAGAAATTCTATCGGGGCATTAAGCCCCGCTGGAATTATTCAAAAACCTAACCCCGCTCCAGAACAGCAGGGCATTATTTCTAACGGGGTGAACAATTTTAATTGATAATCTCACAATTTACAATCCATAAATTCATGACTGACTTCAAACTCAGAGGGACGAATTACGACATCGAATGGCAGGTTGAAAAATACCACTGGTGGTTTTCTGTTAGAAGAAAGATTATCGGAGATCTCTTAACTTCCATTAATATTTCAAAAAAAGAATGGGCGATTGATATTGGTTGTGGTGTAGGATCAAACCTCAACGTATTAAGTTCAAAAGGGATTCATTCAATCGGCTTGGACCATTCACTCTATGCCCTTACCCTTGTCAAAAAAAGATTAGAATTGCCCTTAATAAATGGAAATTTGAATAAATTACCCCTTCGATCAAACTCGATTAGCCTAATTGTTGCAATGGATGTTCTTGAACATCTTGACAATGATGTTAACGGAATAAGTGAACTTTATCGGGTATTAAAAAAAGGAGGGAAACTAATTTTAACCGTTCCGGCTTTCGGTTTTCTCCGGGGAATTCAAGATAAGGTTACAGGACATAAACGAAGATATTTGATGATGGATATCACGGAAAAATTAAGGCATGAAGGATTCAATATTATAAGGTCATCTTATTTCAATTTTTTTCTCTTTTTCCCCATTTTTCTTATGAGACGAATGATCAATCTTTTTGGATTGAAGATTGAATCAGAAAATAAGATCAATCATCCTTTAATCAACTTTATCCTAAAAGCAATATTTTCGCTTGAGCCTTACTTCTTGAAATATATTTCATTCCCCTTTGGAGTTTCTATCTTATGTGTGGGAAGAAAAGATTAAGGTCTACGCGATGAATAACCCCTTAAAAAAAGAGATACTTATTGTTTTCTTCTGTCTTCTCATCGGTTTTGCCCTCAGATTCTACACCTTCGACCAGAAATCCCTCTGGCTTGACGAAATCTATACGTTTAATGATGCGAAGTATGGCCTCGAAGACCAACTAAAATATTATAAGGAGAAGCCCTATAATATCCAGGCTCCTCTTTTTTTTATTCTTACCCATTTATTTTACCCATTTACAAAACCAGAAAGAGACCTCCGTATTATCCCCCTGGTCTTTGGGGCTCTCTCCATCCCCATGATCTACCTCCTTGCAAGATTATTTTCCCCAATGATTGCCCTCCCCTCTTCAATCTCTTTGGCCTTTATGGCCTATCACGTCAGCCTTTCCCAGGAAGGGCGATCGTATGCACTGCTTATGCTCCTTGGCATGGCGGGGCTCTACTTTTTTATGAAGCATCTCCAAACATTAAAAAGGTGGTTCTTGATTCCGGCCGCACTTTCTTTCGCTCTTTTATTTCATACGAGCTATAGCTCCATTCCGTTTATTATCCTGTCCCAATTGCTCTGGTTCTACCGGCTTGACGGAAATACTAAAAAACCCACCTTCTCTTCTTTTTTAATTTTCAGTAGTCTCATCCTTTTCTTCTGTCTTCCCTGGATCCTTTTCATTGCCACAAATTACAAGGGCCAACTAATCATTGGGTATCGTTACCGTTCAGCCCCTGACCCATTATGGAGCATCTTCTACGGAATACTACATGATTGGGTTCCTCATATTCCTCTTATGATTGCTTCTATAGCCCTCCTAATCCTTTATCCTGTCTTTTCGAAATTTCGCAAGAATGCCTTGGTTCTCATAAGCATCTTTGTCCTACCGGTCGGAGGGGTTTATATCTACTGTAAATTATTCCATATTACTCATTTCATTACTTCAAGGTACTTCATTAATCTTTTACCTATGTTTTTCATTACTTTATACCTGGCACTCAATGCTACCGAAGATAAGTTGAAAAGGCTGAATAAATTCATACGCTTGCGATTCATCTTTATTATTCTTTTTATTGCATCCAACCTTTTCATCCTTCCTCTCTATTACCGTTCAGAGAAGCAGGACTTTAGAGGCCTGACAAATTATTTAAAAACTCAACTCCACGATGGGGATAAAATCATCGTCGGGACGGAGTTATATATTCCAAGTATGCTTTTTTATTTTGGGATATACCCTGAGGGCAGGCTTTACTTGCTTCCCTCCAGGAAGGTATCTGAAGAAGAAACGGAATATATCGTCCCCTTGATAATACAAAACAATAAAATCATGATTTCTCATTCAAAGACTTACTGGCATAATTATATCACGGATAGAGACCGGCTATGGATTGTTCTAAATAAAACGATGGCTAAAGAAATTAGTAAGAACCCTTTTTTTATCTTGAAGGGCTATTTTGATGGGAGTTTCCTCAATTTTAATAGATTTCCTACAGATGCTTCTATTTATCTTTTTCTTTGGGATCCTAAATCACCCAATGAGAAAGGAATCAACATGCCCATTCATTGAAATATTATGCGATCGGTTTTCTTATTAAAGTCAGATTTTCTGTTTCATTAAACGGTATGTCCATTGGCAATTTAATTCTCTCCGTTATGAATAACATAAAACGAAAAGAAATATTTATACTCATGCTATGTCTCCTCATCGGTTTTGCCTTACGCTTCTATACCTTCGACCAAAAATCCCTCTGGTTGGATGAAATTTATACATTTAATGATTCACAGGATGGATTGAAAAAACAATTAGAATTTTATAAGGAAAACCCCACCTTCTTACACCCCCCACTCTTCTTTATTCTCACCCATCAATTTTACCCTTTTAACAAACCCGAAAGAGACCTACGCATCATTCCTTTGATCTTCGGAACCCTCTCGATTCCGATGATTTATTTTCTTGCAAGACAATTCTCTTCTGCCATAGCCCTACCCTGTGCCATCTCTCTGACCTTCATGACATACCATATCAACCTTTCCCAGGAGGGACGTTCTTATGCCTTCCTGCTATTTTTCGGAATGGCAGGACTTACCTGTTTAATGAGATATCTTCGAACTTCGAGGAGTTGGCTTCTCATAGGAGCAAGTGCCTTTTATGCACTTCTATTCCACACGAGTTACAGTTCGATTCCTTTTATCGCCCTGTCTCAAATTGTATGGTTTTACCAAACCGAAGATAACCAGAAATTTCCCCGCTATATTTCTATCCTTATTTTCAATGGCCTCATCCTCCTCTTTTGCCTTCCATGGTTGATATTCCTGGGATTGAATTACAATGGACAATCTTTCATGATTCCTCACCAATCCAAAGAGGTTATTTTTTTCTGGAATATGCTGTATGGGATATTCCACGACTGGACTCCTTATCTCCCCCTGACAACTACTACCATTTTGCTTTTCCTTTTTTTTCCTTTATTTCACTCGAACAAAAGAAATGCCTTTATTCTTATTGCTGCTTTCCTCTTCCCCATCATTGGACTCTATTTTTATTGCAAAGCTTTCAATATCACTCATTTCATTTCCTCCAGGTATTTCATCGCCTTCCTTCCCTTCTTACTGATTGCATTGTATTTGTCTATCCAATCCTTTGAAGTGGCGATCCCCCCCCTAAGCGATTTTTCCGATTAAAGATTGTTTTTATCGTCCTTTTTATCGCTTCCAATTTTATCATCCTTCCCCTCTATTATCGTTCAGAAAAACAAGATATTAGAGGATTAGTCAATTATTTAAAGGGACACTTGAATGAAGGGGATAAAATATTCGATGTGAATCTAATCCACACTCCGGGGATACTCCATTATTTTGGTGTCATCCCAGAGAGAAGGCATTATCAAATTCCCTATTATAACGTTTCGGAAAGTGAGATCGAATATCGAACTATCTTTCCTTATCAAGCCGGTCTTTATACAATTTTTTTCAGCCAAGACTGCTGCTCAAGGTATGTTGCAGATGGAAATCGATTATGGATTGTCGGGGGAAAGAGGACGGCTCAAAAACTCAAAGGAAATTCTCCTGCCGTCCTTAAGGGCTATTTTGATGGGAGTTTCCTCAATTTTAACAGATTTCCTACAGATGCTTCTATTTATCTCTTCCTCTGGGACCCTAAATCGCCAGGAGAAAAGGGAATTGATATGCCCATTGAATAAATCTTGACTTGCGTTAAGTGTTTCAGAGGTGTGCAATCAAATTTGTACAGGTCAAGCAGTTAGCAGGCCTAAAAACCTTCCCTACAAAAATTAAGGGTGGATTTCGAACACTCGGTAATTCTGATAGCTAAAAAGCTCGCGGGTTTTTTTTTCTATAAACTCACCAAAAATAATTCGCTCGCTCTGCTCCATGTTTTTTTCCAATAGGGCGAGGTTCAGAAAGAGGTGAGTAAATCCGGCCTTGGTTAACCTTCGAGACAGTTCTCTTCCGTTAGCCGATGCATGAATGAATCCCTTTAGAGTGATGTCTTCTATGAAAGTATCTGAATAATATTTACGGTCTATATAGTAACCGTATGCCCCCGTCCAAACGCACATTAGTTGTGATGATTGGGGGAGGTTTTGGTTGATAAATTCTAACGCAGGGTACCCAGGAACTTTTCGAACCAGAAAATCCTTCTCCTGCTCAATGCCTAAGACCGGTTTATAGTAACCCACCGCAAGAAATTGCTTACCGAGGAACCACACATTCCATGCCAGAGAGCCAATGAGAATTAAGAATATTACTATCTTTGCAATCTGCTTCCTGCTTGCCCATTTCAGGAGAAACTCTACTGAAGGCGCAGCAAAAACACAGACTAACATTTGAGAAGGCAGCCAAAACCTCGTCTGCTGGGTTCCAAATACAAAAAATGCCGTTGATACAATGAACATAAATCCTATTTGTTTCGTTACCCCCCCGTTTATCCGGCGACGAATTAATAGATAGGCCGACCACGCTGCCAAAGCTAAAAAAAGAAGGAGAAACGGTCCAAT
>VGRY01000037.1 GCA_016875195.1 Deltaproteobacteria bacterium | reverse complement strand
TTCTCCTTGAAACTGAAAAATCGGTCTTTACCAATAATGATATGATCTATAACTTCGACTCCGAAAATCTTACCCGCTTCTGTTAATCGTTTTGTAATCGTTAAATCATCTTCTGAGGGCTCAGGGTCGCCAGAAGGGTGGTTATGAGCTAAAACTATTGAAGCGGCGCTATGCTTTATTGCATCCTTAAATACTTCTCTGGGGTGTACTAAGCTGGCATTCAGTGTACCAATGGAGATGGTAGAGATACCAACAATTTTATTGCGGTGATTGAGGAGTATGAGTTTAAAATACTCTTTGGCTTTGTCCTTGATGCCTGCCCGGACAGCTTTTACAACTGCTTCAGGGTCTTTGATATCGAAATTCTTTAGCTCTGGTTCCAATTCCTCTCTCTTGCCAAGCTCAAAACATGCTTTGATTTGGGCTGCTTTGGCAAGACCAATCCCCTTTATTTGAGAAAGCTCCTCTATGGTTGCCTCGCTTATTGCCTTGATATTACCAAACTTTGCCAGTAATTCTTGCGCGATATTCATTACAGATTTTTTTGGAATACCACGGCCAATAACCAGAGCTAAGAGTTCTTGCGCAGAGAGTGCCTCTGCCCCAAATTTTTGAAGCCTCTCACGAGGCCTCTCTGGTTTTGGAAGATCGTGAACGGTGAAAGAAGTATCTTTTCCCATTAATTTTTGTTCTCCCACTTCTTAGGTGTCAGGCCTAATCTGGCGGACGTTGTTCACTTTTATCACTTATTTTTTCTCTCAGGAACCTTTCCTTTTTTATCGTAAGGCGTTAGGCGTTCAATCGTGACTGTGGGTGTGATCCGTAGCATCTCCGATTGTTTTCTCCCTGCCAGTCTTAGTCTCATTGAGCACACATAGCAGAATATTGATTGGACTCTGCGGTTCTCCACCCTCTACCCCCTACATCCTGGGTAATTCGTCCCACGTCCGGCCATCCAGGAGGCGGCCTCTCTTCTTTTTGTTCGGTCCACCCCACTGTTTGAAAAAGAATGGAATTCGAGCGTTTAAGCATTGGTCCCGAATCTCCACCACCCAGCCCTTCTCCATCGGACGCGCATGGGGGCCGGATTCGCCTCCAACGATGACCCAGTCAATTCCGGAGAGGTCTATCTCACCCACTGGTTCGATGAGAGGCTCAAATGAGATAAATCGAACGCGTGAAGGGACCTTCTTGAGATGGTCCAGTCGATACAAATATTTCTTTGCTTCTACGGTCACTCCCGTCCACACATTCGCCGGCCACTGGATATCATCAGCAAGGCATTCCATTCGTTTGGTTCTTTTTGTCAGAACCTGAAAGGTGTGCCAGGAAGCACGGCACATGACATCAAAAACACGCCTGATAAAGCCCTCATGGACATCTTCGTGGAAGATGTCGCTCATGGAATTAACAAAAACCATTTGCGGCTTCTTCCACATTAAGGGAAATCCCAGCGTCTCTTCGTGAACGGTCACCTGGAAGCCCCGATCGTAGTTTGGTTGTCCCATAGCTTTTAATCGCTTGGCCATCCGCTCTGCGTAGCAGTTTTTACAGCCCAAGCTGATTTTTGTGCACCCCGTTACAGGATTCCACGTGGACTCAGTCCATTCGATTGTGGTTTTAGCCATCTTAGGCCCCTCGGTTTTGATATTTCTTGAAAATGTAGTCGACAATGGTCGATGCAACCGGTTGCTGACTTGCAAAAAAGAGATAGTATATCACAGCATTCATGGAATTGCGCATAGGGATAGGTTCAGGAACATATTTGAAACCAGCCACTTTTTTGAGGCGATCGCTGAATGCATCTACAACCTGCTTATTCCCCAGCTTAATGGCTTCGTCGTCGCCGAAAAGGGTTGTCTGCTGCTGATAGGCTGCATTCAACCAGGATTCGTTCCCCCAAAATGCGGTCATCCTAACCCGTCCCTCCTGGCTCGCCAGCTCTGGTTTCCGCCAGAGAGCATTTCGGTTCATATCCATAATAGGAAAATTAAGGAAAATTTCAATGGATTTCATTCGTCCGGCAACCTCGATAACCTCCCAATTAAGTTGAAGACCGTATGGATCGAGGACGCATAAAGCACGCCGATAGTCTTCAAACTTCACTTTGGGGAAAACTTCTTCCAATAAGACTTGGTTACAGTTGCCGTGAATTACGTGGACCTCAGGTCTATCTTTAATTTCCGGGAAACTCCGTAGCTGCTCAACTTTGTCTCCATCCAGATCGACCAGGAAATATTCGTGGAAAGGTGGTTTTATTTTCAGCGCATTCAAGGGACTGCCTAAAACAAACTCTTGAGTATCTCTCGATAGATGGACCCCTGATCCCGCGAACCCGTCGATGTAAGCATACTGAAAAGGTTTCTTAGCCAGAATAGTCGAGTATTCCTTCGCATAGTCCTTCACGATATCCAGTTTGATCTCTGTCCAGTAGCCGATTTCATCGAAGGAGAGTTGACCTGCATTCCAGCTTCGTTCATTCACCATTCTTTTGTCTCCTTATTGGACATCTTCGTTTCTGATACTCATCCGACTCTTGTGGTCTGCAGTCTACACCCTGGGTCTATGGGATTACGTAAACACAGTACATAGCTTTATGTTCAGCAATAGCTCCAGTAAGAAAGATAAAAATCGTAAAGAACTCTTCAACCATAACGACAAATTTCTGCCATTATATTCAGATTCTTAAGTCAAGGCAACTATTTAAATAATGACTGTCATTTTAAAATGCGATGACCCAAATTCTATTGGAGAGGGGTGATAGATCAATTTTCGAGATTGGGGAGTATACATAGGCAACGCAAAATATAAAATTATAAACAAACGTAATAATTTTGCTGTTTGAATAAAGTTTTTAAAATCCCTCCCCACCTCCCTTTTCCAAAGGGAGGTAAAACATCTCCTACTTTTAATAAAGGGGGATTAGATAACGTTTTTCAAAGAGCTAAAGTGTTACAAACAGACTAAGAATCCTTATGGTGTGAAAGAGATTGGTAGATGCCTTTTAACTCCTGGTAGTCCTGGAGGGTGTCTTTGATCATCTCGAGGTCTTTTTCCTTCAGAGACCGGATGGGCTTAGCTGGAGCGCCTAAAGCCATGGTTCTCGGCGGGATGATCGTATTGGGTGTCACCACTGAGCCTGCACCGACAATCGATTCCTCACCGATTTCAGCTCCATTTAAAACAATGGCCCCTATTCCGATAAGCGAACCTCTTCTAATCGTACACCCATGGGCTACAACCCGATGGCCCAGGATCACTTCATCTTCGATGACGAGAGGATAGAACTGCTTATCGATGTGAAGGATACAACCATCCTGAATATTCACATTTGATCCGATCTTGATATAGTTCATGTCTCCCCGGACGACGCTGTAAAACCAGACATTGCTTCCCGGCCCGATCTCGACATCGCCTATGATCATTGCATTCTCTGCGATAAATGCCGTCGGGTCAATCCTCGGATGCTTTCCTTTAAACTCCATCATCATGTTTCAACCTCTCTTAAAAAATATTAAAAATACAATCAGATAACAACCTGCGCAGACTAAAAGCGCCTCGGTGAATCCGAGGCTGATCGCTATCAGGATCGTCATCACCGACCCCAAAACCGAAGCGCTCCCATTCACGCCCCACATCCAGGGAATATGGTTTTCCATCCCCATCTCTTTAAGCGATCTGATGCCCAGGGGAAAAGGCAGTCCCATGAAAAAGCCTATAGGAGCCAGTATCAGATTAACAATCAATCCCCGCAGAGCAAGGGTATGCTTTAAGAATTGGTCCAGAAGCGGAGGAAGCAGAAAAGCATAGAGGCAAAGGAGGATGGTGACGGTTAAGGAGGAAATGGCGATTCCTCTCCTGATACTCTCCGGACCGAAGCGCCCGCTCCATAAGCTGCCCAATCCCGCCCATCCCAGTAAGGAAAAGATTAAAAGTGCCAGGGTGAAAGTAGGCTGGCCAAGGAAGAGCGTAAACCTCTGGATCAAAGAGATCTCGCATAACATAAACCCCATCCCAAGCATCGAGAAGAAGGTGATGGACTGCCATTTGCTCAGGGCGAATCTTTTTTGACTACCTGCCCCCTTCACTTTCCGGGACACCGACTCTCTCCAGAAGAGAGAGGGTATGGATATAATGAAAAGCCATATGAATATGGATAGCCAGAAAACCAGGATGACAGGGGTTGGGATGCCTCTCTCAATTTTGTAAAAAAAAGGCCGGTTGTCCGAGACCGGGCTGATATCGTAACCCCGCTCTGTCACCATAGAGATAAAACGTTCGAGCATGAATTCCCCACTTGCAAGACGCATCAGGGCCGGGTTGAGCGCTCCCACCTGGCCAAGGGATGGAAGGTAAGAGGTCTTCGGTTCCAGTTCGAATTGACCCATTGCTTGATATGTAAGCAACATTTCCGCTGCCTCAAATGGGGTTTTTTTGAGGACGAATACAGGGTAAAGATCAGAGCCTAAGATGTAAACCTGTTTCATCGCTTCTACCGTTTCGATCCCTCTTCGATTCAGCACATTAAGAGAGATGGAAAGGAGCCTCAAGACTTCAGCGTCGTTATGGCCCACGACCACCAGCCGTCCCTCTTCCGTTAAATGCTCCAGGTAGTCATGGATGGACTCCGTTGTAAAAAGAAAATTCTCTGTGAGTGCATATCCCTCAAGGCTCCGGCTGGTATGGGTCACAGGAAGGCTAAGCAGGATCATGTCATATCGTTCTGCCCGACGTCTGAGGAAATGCCTTCCTTCGCCAATCATAATTCTCACACGATTCGTGTCTCGATAGATCCCGCCATTGTAGGCTGAGTATTTCCGGACGATGTCTACCTGATCTCTGTTCACTTCCACCGCTGTAATTTTTTGAAAACCGGCCATGAGTGCCAGAAGCACGTCCCTTCCCCCGCCCGGCCCGATGATGAGGATGTGGTCTTTGTCGGGCTCCTGGAGATGGAGAAATGGAACGTAACCTGGAAAACTGGTCCTGAGAGCGTTGACCGCAGCGTCAGGGCTATTAAGATTCCCATTGAATTGATACATGGGGGAGCCGGCTGTCCCATCAATGTAGAGGTCCATGTGGTCAGCGTCCTTGCCAAAAGAGACAAGGTCTGTCCGACCGAAACCGCTCCACTTCGTCTCGATGATTTTCCCCGGTGAGGAAGGTCTGAAAAGAACATCGTGAATCTCCTTCCCGGGATTATCACCGATGGGCAAGGCAGGCAGAAAGATGCCAATAAGATTTGTTCCCCACAGAAGAGAGAGAATTAAAAAAACTCCTGTTGAAAGTACCCTCCCTTTCTTCCCACTTTCTGTCTCCATCAATGCAAAGAGTATTGCAGCCACAGAGGCGACGACACCAAGAAGAAGGCCGGCGCTTATCCCGCCCAAAAGATCTAGCAATGGAATGACGCCGATAGCGCCTGCCGCTCCTCCTATCAGATCCATACCGTAAATCCTTGCGCTTGCTTCAGAAAATCTGGCGTAGATCGTAGCGAGAAGCATTCCGGCGAAAAGAAAAGGGATGAACAGGATGAGACAATAGAAAAGGATGTTGTCAAGATAACCTATCCATATAAGACAGAGGATGCAGGAAGAAATAGCAAGCGCATAGAGAGAGGCGAAAAAGGTTAAAACAAAGGACCGATTATGCTCTTTCGAAATACTTGATCTGAAAAGATGGACTGAGACGCCCCCTATTCCAAGACCAAGGAGGGTTAAGGAGAGAACGATGAATACATAATGGTAAGAGAGTAAGACCGAAAGGACTCTGGAAAGGGTGATCTCAAAGGTAATCAGGCTGAAAGAAGTGAGAAACACACCGCCCGTGAGAATCCAGCCCTTCTTTCCTAAATTATAATGGTTCGGGTTCACAAAGGTTTTTCTTTTTCGCTGCAGCACGACCGCATTTTTTACAGAGGAATTTGGCTCCTCTGACAAGTCTCTTGTACTCTTCTCTTCGATCCACTCCGATTTCGAGCAACTCCGGTGATCTCAAATAGCCAATATTCTCAAGGAAGCAGAGATGTATCTCATGTTCGGGGTGAGGCATCTTCGGTTTGGTTGACATGTGTGATTCTCCTTTGAATGAATTTCAAACTCGCCGGGGAGCGAGAATCGGACGCCCTAAGCTGAAATGCTTCTCTTTAACGTTTGATTGAATCCAAGGTCCTGGAGTCTGGTAATATTTTCCTGTTTCCTCTGGGCAATTTTCCTGAAAATCCTTGCCACCTCAGGAAGGGGAAGCTTTGAGGAAGCATCACTAAAGAATCTCTTCTCCCTCTTCTCCAGGGCCAGGGCAATCCTGACAAGATCTCCATCTTCCATGCGCTCTTCTTCTTTCAAATTGATTTCATAATCTTCCTTTTGGAGTCCGGCAATAGGCTCCAGGATCATCTCCGTCACATTCTCCCGCCGTGTCTGCTCCATCAGGGAATGGTTCTTAGTCTCTTCTGCTGATAACGCCTGTAATGTCTCTTTCAGGCCATGGTCCTTGGCCTGGTGGGCCAGGCTCTGGTAAATATTCCCGGACTGGCTCACCATTTCTGTGGCAAATCCCATGATTGCTCCAAAGGTGCTCAAACTCATAACAAACCTCTTTTCTGTAATATCCTTAATGCTACTAAACAAAATATTCGAAATTTCCCCTCACCCTTCCCCTCTCCCCATTGGGGAGAGGGAGAGAGGGAGTTATGTCCAGCGTTGAATTACCACCTTTGTATCGGTAAAGAATTGAAAGACCTCCCGGCCATGCCCTTTGATATCGCCGAAGAAAGAGCCTTTGGCTCCGCCGAAGGGGAAGAAGGACATGGGTGCGGCAATCCCCAGATTGATTCCCATCATGCTGGCAACTGCGCGGTATTTGAATTCCCGGGCGGTCTTTCCGTTGGTCGTATAAAGGCAGGTCGCATTCCCGTACTCGCTGTTCTCGATCAATTTCAGACCCTCGTCAAGATTCTTAACGCGAACAAGCGAAACAACAGGTCCGAAGATCTCTTCTTTGGCGATGGCCATCTCTGGAGAAACCTCATCAAAGACGGTTGGGCCAATGTAAAATCCATTTGGATATCCTGCAACCTTGATATTTCGGCCATCGAGGATCAGTTTTGCGCCCTCCTGAATTCCCTTTTCAATATAACCGAGAACCTTTTCTTTATGCTTCTTTGAAACGACAGGCCCCATCTGAATTCCTTCTTCCAGGCCATTGCCGACTTTAAGGGCCTTTGCTGCGGCAACAAATTTCTCTTTCAATTCTTTATAAACATCTCCTACCGCTACGAGCACTGAACCGGAAAGGCAGCGCTCTCCTGCACAGCCATAAAAGGAAGTGATCATGGATGGCATGTTTCTATCCAGCTCCGCATCCGGCATGATCAGGACAAAATTCTTCGCTCCGCCGAGGGACTGGACTCGCTTTCCCGTCTCCCCGCAGGCCTTATAAACATACCGGGCTGTTGAACTCTGGCCCACAAAGGAGATCCCCTTGATATCCGGGTGATAAAGCATTCCGTTTACGGCATCTTTTGCTCCATGGACCATATTGATCACGCCTTCCGGAAATCCGCATTCATCAATCACCTCGAAAATGCGTGTCTGGGTCATGGGCACCTGTTCCGAGGGCTTCACAATATAGGTGTTACCGCAGACAACTGCATAGGGCAAGAACCACCAAGGTACCATGGCCGGAAAATTGAATGGAGCAATGACTCCGAAGACACCGATGGGCTGACGTTCGGCCGTGCAGTCGATCCCCTGGGCAATATCTTCGAGATTATAACCTGTCATCAGGGTGGTCACGCCTGTAGCATGCTCCACATTCTCAATCATCCGGCGCACCTCGCCCCTCGATTCATCCAGCGTCTTCCCCTCCTCGGTGACCAGGGTTCGGGAAATGTCTTCAAAGGCCTTCTCAAAGAGATCCTTCAGTTTGAAAAAGTATCTGGCTCGCGTGAGCGGAGGAGTGCATCGCCATTCCCAGTAGGCCTTCTTGGCCGCTTGAGCCGCCTTGTCAATATCTTCGGCCGTTGAAAAAGGGACTTCCCCGATCTTCTCGCCGCTGGCTGGACACCAGACGTCCCCGTACTCCTTTGTTTTCGAATCAACCCATTCTCCATTGATGTAATTTTTAACCCTTTTCATATGTGAGTCCCCTCCATTGAGTTATCTTTCCTTCTGTTCCCCTTCAAGGTGAAATGAGTGATCATTGTGAATAGGCAATCTTATAGAGCTCAACGATCTCCTCTTTGGTTGCCTGCCGTGGATTGTTTCCGGGGCTACCACTGGCAATGGCATCCTCAGCCATCTTGTGAGCCAGTTGCTCCAATTTCGCTCGATCCACTCCCAGATCTTTTAACGAGGGAATCTTAATATCTTTGATTAAACTTTTAATTGCCTTTGCCGCCAACTGGGCGCCTTCCAGATCGGAAAGCCCTCCGACATTCTCTCCCATGGCTCTTGCAATCTGCGCATACCGGCCTGGATTTCCGATCAGGCTGAACTCAGTCACCGTTCCTAAAAGGGCGGCATTCGAAGCGCCATGGGCCACGTGGAAATAGGCTCCGATCGGTCTCGACATGCCATGGACCAAAGCGACCGAGGCATTGCTGAAGGCAATGCCCGCCTGAAGGGCGCCCAGCATCGTTTTTTCCCTTGCCTCGATGTTATTTCCATTAGCCCAGGCTTGCCTCAAATTACCAGAGATGAGTTCAATGGCTGAGAGGCAGAAGATATCGCTCATGGGTTGGGCCTTGAGTGAAACATAGGCTTCGATGGCGTGTGTTAATGAATCGATTCCAACGGCTGCGGTAAGTCCCCGCGGACATGAGAGGGTAAGCAACGGATCTACCAGGGCCACCCTGGGCATGATGAAAGGACTGCCGATCAGCATCTTCACGCTGGTCTGGGTATCGGTGATGATTGTAAACTGGGTCACTTCGCTTCCCGTGCCGGCTGTCGTGGGAATTGCTATGAGGGGAGCGCCCTCTTTGGGAACCTTGCCCAATCCCTTAAACTCCTCAATCGAGCCAGGATTGGTCGCCATAATGGCGATGGCTTTTGCAGTATCAATCGGGCTTCCTCCTCCAACCGCAACTAAGAAATCGCACCCGCTTTCTTTGAATATCTTGAGGCCTTCCTTCACATAATCGACCGTGGGTTCCGTGGCAACCGCGTCGTAAATGATGAACGGAACCTGATGCTGCCCAAGCGCTTTCTTCGTCCCCTCAACGACTCCCAATTTGACCATCACCTGATCGGTGACGATCAACGCCTTTCGCCCCCCCAATCTTTTGCTCTCTTCTCCCACTTTTTCGGATGAACCAGATCCAGTAACTAATACAGACGGAATTAAAAAAGTTCTTGTCGGCAACATATCTAACCCTCCCTTCTTGACATCATCTTATAACGATGCTCGGGATATATGTGATTAACGCTGGGAAAAGGATGCAGATCATCAAACCTATCGCTTGAATGATAACGAAAGGAATGATGCCCCTGTAAATGTCGATCAACTTTACCTCGGGTGGAACCGTCGTCTTCATATAGAACAATGCATAACCAACAGGAGGGGTTAGGAAAGACATCTGCAAATTAACAGCGATCAGGATGATAAACCAGATTTTGTCAAAACCGAGTTGGGTGGCTATCGGAAGAAAAATAGGGAAAGAAATATAGACGATCGCAATCCAGTCGATGAGAAACCCCAAGACGAAGACGATGAACATCATGATTCCCAACATGCCCCATTTACCCAAAAAATCGAAGGCCATGATGATATCGGTCACCACCTTCCCTCCCCCCAGGCCAAGGAAGACGCCCGTAAAGAGCGAGGCTCCGATGATGATAGCCATGACCATGCAGTTCGTCCTGGCCGCCGACCAGATACATTCTGCCAATGTCTTCCAACTGAACTTACCGTAGGCAATCATCATAATGAAAGCAACGAAGGCGCCTACTCCGGAGGCTTCGGTTGCCGTTGCCACTCCTGTCCAGATGGTGCCCAGAACCCCGAGGATAAGGAAGATGGGTGGGACCATGTGCACAAGGATAAATCTGATCTTTTGTTGCACGGAAAGGCCCGTCCTCTCCTCAAGGGGGAGGGCCGGACCCTTTTCGGGATTCAAACGAGTGACGATCACGATGTAAATGAAAAACAAGGATGTCAAAATCAGTCCGGGGAGGAAGCCGCCTGCAAATAGTTTTCCTACGGAAACTCCGGCCTGATCGGCCATCATGACCAACATGATACTGGGCGGGATGAGGATGCTTAAGGTCCCTCCGGCAGCGATCGTCCCACAAGAAAGGTGTTTGTCATATCCGTGTTTCAACATGACCGGCATGGCTAAAATCGTCATGCTCACCACGCTAGCCCCAATGACTCCTGTGCAGGCCGCCTCAATGGCACACATGACGATGACTGCCAAAGCGATGGCTCCATTCATAGGACCGAATAGGAACATCATGGCGCGAAATAATCCGTCGGAAATGCCTGTTCTTCCTAAAAAAGAGGCCATGAGAATAAAGTTGGGGATGGCGATGAGGATGTTATTGGTTGCCGCATCGAAGGCCCGGCCCATAAACATATACCAGGCCTCAGGTCCCCATCCGAGGAAACCAAAAATCGCCGCAAGCCCGGCGAGGACAAAGGCGATGGGATGCCCTAACCAGAGCCCTACGATTATTCCAGCAAACATCAGAATGGCTGAAATTTCAGGAGACATCTCTATCATAATCGCTCTCCTCTAATCAGAAAGACAATGTTTTTGATAAAGTCAGACAGGCCTTGGATAAGTAATAAGAAAGCCCCGACGGGAAGCAGTGTTTTTGCAGGAAAGACATAGAAGTTGAAGGCGCTCGGTGTCCTTTCCAGCATCGCCCAAGAGGTGGCGGCAAAAACGACTCCTTTCCATAAAAAAATAATAGAGAAAAAACCGAGAAAAAAAATAAACGTGATGGTATCGACCATTGCCTGCCCTCTCGAAGAAAGCCTTTCATAAAAAATATCAATATTGGCATGCGTCTTATATTTCAGTGCATAACCCATGGTCAGCATAATGGCCCCGCAGAAAAGGTAGCTCAGGACCTCATGAGTCCAGATGGTGGGCTTTCCGAGAATTCTTCTTGTGAATACCTCAAAGAGCGACAATAGAATGACGGCGACGATAAACCAGCTGAAAATCCGTCCGCACCATTCGGAGATCTTCTCAATCTGGTTGACGATTGCCCTGATCGTTTCCACAAAATACCTCCGCACATTGAAAGCTCTCAGAAGGCAGCGATGCCTCCCGAGAGCTTTGTATGGGTTGATTACTTAGGAGTAATGGGATTCTCTTTATACGGAGTTCCTTCCTTCCAAAAATCCTGCTTTTCCATCCTCTTCCGAACCGTTCTCTCAAGAGCGATCACCGAATCATAAACCTTATGTTTCTTTGCAATCGCCTCCAGTTTTGAATAAATCTCATCCATCTTTGGAGGAGTCCGGCCGAATGTGAAGGGTTCCTGGATCGTGCGCCACTCATGAAGGTCTTTAAAATACTTCGCCTGGGAAAATGCAATCTTGGCATGGTCTGGGTTCGCCTCTGCATCTTCCAGCAGGTACTTATAGGCATAATCATGGATCTTGTCGAGGGTGGCTTTGTCCAGGATGGAGTAGGTCGTCCCCTTTTCTTTAAATTTCCTCGTATACTCGCCCGAACTGTATTCAAAGTAGGTCCAGCTCCACATCATGGTGGCCATGGCTGCCTCTTTAAACATGAATTTCACCCGGTCGGATAACTTGTCCCACGATTTCTTGCTGATCATCACTCCTGAAACCGGACCTGGCTGATGCCATCCCGGAAGGACCCAGAACTTGGTCACTTCCTGAAATCCCATGGCCCAGTCGCACTCCGGCACGGAAAATTCGCCCGCATCAATGGTTCCCCTTGAAAGGGCTAAGTAGATCTCTGCTCCGGGCATAAAGATGGCTGCTCCGCCAAGGTCATGGAGAATCTTGGCCTGGACGCGACCGCACTGTCTCATCTTCACGCCCTTATAGTCATCTCCCTTGCGAATCTGCTTATTGGAGCGCTGGCCTGATTCAGGACCAGTGACCGAATGAGGAAACCAGACGATTCCATACTTGGCATAGAGTTCCTGTGATAATTCCAAGCCCCCTCCCTGCCAGAACCAGAGCATATAGTCGCTAGGGGTAAACCATACGGGGGTGGAGGTAATCAGACCAAAGGCGGTATTTTTACCCTCCCAATAGCTTGGCCAGTCGGTTGACATATCGAGAGTGCCTTTTGAGACGGCATCGAAGATCTCATCGGATCTGGTGATGAGGGTGCCGCCCGGGAAATATTGAATCTCTAACTCCCCTTTGGCCAGGACATTCATCAGATCTCCGAAATATTTGTCACCCCTCCAGAGGGTGATGGAGGGAACCCACATGCTCTGGTATCGCCATTTGGCTGCGGCGGCAGGAGCAGGGGGCGCCCAACTTGCAATCAGAATGAGGTTAATAAAAATAACTGCGGCGACAAATAGTAATAGTCTTCTTTTCATCCTTTTCACCTCCATGAATTAAATTATGGCCATTTGCTACCCATGATCTTCCGCCCGCAACCACCTCCTTCCTCACGCATTCCCCCTCAGAATTGGAGCTTTTGCAGATTGGAACCTCCAATGCCCTTTGCCTTCTGAATGGTCATGAGATCCCTTTCCACTTCTCTGATATGCTTGACCATCTCCTGCCTAACTTTCTTACTGTTCTTTTCGAGGAGCGCTTTATAAATGCGTTTATGGGCATTGAGAACTTTTTTTGAAAACTCCTTTCCTGGCTGAAGAATCTCTTTCGTGTCAATGAGCAAATCTTCAACAAAATCGAGAATAAACATCAGAATGGGATTGCCTGTGACGCTTCCAATAATTCGATGGAACTCAATCTCATTTTTTCGGGATTCAATGGGGATATCATGCTTGAGGACGTACTCGCATTCCTCGATCAACTTTTTCAATCCCTTTAAATCCTCTTCCGTGATGGCGAGGGTGGCTTTCTCTGCAATATGAGACTCTAAGATGAGGCGAACCTCGGTAAGGTTGCTCAGAGAGAGGTGTTTAAAATGAAGGAAATTGATAAAGGAGTCTCTTGCCTTTTTCATGTCCACTTCAGTGACAAAGGCTCCCCCGGAGACCCCCTTCCGAATGTCTAAAAATCCTAGAACCTCTAACGAGCGCATCGCCTCCCGAAGGGTCGCTTTGCTCACTTTAAAACTGTTTATTAATTCTCTTTCAGGGGGAAGTTTATCGCCCGGCTTCAGGGTTCCCCCAAAAATCGCTTTGCGAATCTGCTCGACGATGTGTTCGGAAACCTTATTGGACTTAACGGAATTGAACATCAATGGGTTTCTCCTTATTCCAACCCGGATGAAGTGAATCTCCCGATCCTAAAAACCTTCGAGGTGCTCAGGTTCCTTCCGCAACTCTTTTCTTGATCGCTGTATAAACCCGTTCGGGATGGGCTGGAAGGTCATAAATCCTAACTCCCACGGCATTGGCAATGGCATTCGTGATGGCCGGCGCAGCCGGGATATTGGGCATCTCGCCAATTCCTTTAGCGCCAAAAGGGCCATAAGCATTTAGGTATTCCACGTAGATGGGCTTGATGTCAGGCATATCCAAGGCGGTCGGAATGATGTAATCCTGAAGATTCAGATTCTGGATCATTCCGTCCTTCATCACAACTTCTTCCATCAGCGCGTATCCCAGTCCCATCATCACTCCCCCCTCAATCTGACCCTCCACCATCAGCGGATTAATGGCTTTGCCAATATCGAAGGTAGCGACAAGGTTGAGGACTTCGACTGCGCCTGTTTTCACATCCACCTCCACTTCAGCCATCTGGGTGCTGTAAGTGTAGACAAAGTAAGGGGATCCCTGTCCTGTCTCCGGGTGAAAGGACGGTTTCGGCGGGGCATACCAACCCTGGCCCATCATTCTTCTTCCCATGGCCATGCTTCGGCGGGCTGCTTCTTTCAAATCAACGAATCGATTCGGATCATCCCTGTCGTAGACCCGGCGGTTCTTGATGACCAGCCTCTCCATCGGGATGACCAGCAATTCAGAGGCTGATTCCAGCAAAGATCTCCGGATGGGTTCTGCTGCGAGCAGAATGGCATTCCCCATCAGGGTGGTGGAACGGGAGCCCACAGTGGGCCCTGATTCAGGAGCCACATCCGTATCAGGAGTGACGATCCTGACATCTTCGAGGGCTGTGCCGAGGGCTTCCGCTGCAATCTGCGAAAGGACGGTGCAGATCCCCTGGCCCATCTCGGTGAGGCCCTGGAAGATGAGCACAGAACCATCTTCCTGGAGATGAAGGTTCACGCCGCAGCCATCGCCATAGGTTCCAATACTCGTCCGGTACCACCCGATGGCCATGCCAACTCCTTTTCGTTTATCGGCTTTCTCCAATTCTTTCACGGGGGGCGCTGGCTTCCATTTTGGGTTCCAATGAAATTCGCTTCTCGCCTTCTCCAAAGTATCCTTCAAACCAACGCTCTGGTCCAGAACCTGGCCGGTGGCTGTCTCTGAGCCCAGCTCAAAACAGTTCTTCATCCGAAGCTGGTATGGATCCATCTTCATCAGAGCGGCCAGTTCATCAATGAGCGACTCATGGACGAAATTGACCTGAGGCGCTCCGAATCCCCTCATGGCGCCACCATAGGGATGGTTGGTGTAGACCAGGTAACCCTCTATCTTCACATTCGGAATCATATAGGGGCCAGCAAGCATGACCACAGCATGGGCATGGACGCCACCCGCTGGAGGGATGACCGGTCCCAGAGAGGCATAAGCCCCCTGCTCATTGTAAATGGTCCCTTCGAGGGCCACAAAGGTACCATCTTTCTTGGCACCAATCTTACACGTGATGATCATGGGATGGCGCTTGCAGGTGGAGAGAGTGATCTCTTCCCTGTCGAATTCCATTCTGACCGGTTTTCCGGTCTTCCACGCCAGGACAGCTGCGCGGGCACCGATATCAATGGGAGAATCCTCTTTCCCTCCAAATCCTCCTCCGATCGGAGTTTGAACACATTGAACCTTGTTGATGGGAATTCCTAAAACAGGAGCAATGTTTCTTCGAACTGTAAAAGGGGCTTGCATCGGACCTTTCACCGTGATCGTCCCGTCAGGGTGGGGGATGGCAATGACAACATCCGGCTCGATATAGGCGTGCTCCAGGATCGGAACAGTGTAGGTTCTTTCCAATACGATGTCTGCTTCTTTGAATCCCTTCTCAATGTCTCCCTTTTCAACCCTGCTGGTGGTCAAGAGATTGCCTTTATCGTAGATCTTGGGAGCGTCCGGTTTCAGTGCTTCGATCGGAGAGAACACAGCCGGGAGAACCTCGTATTCCACTTCAATCTGTTCAATAGCCTTGAAGGCGATGTCTTCGGAAATGGCTGCGACCATAGCGACTCCGTCTCCGACAAATCGGACCTTGTCTCCGCATAGAACAGGCTGATCAGGTACAATTGCTCCAAAACCGTTTCTTCCTGGAACATCCTTCGCTGTCAGAACAGCGACCACACCGGGTACTTCTTTTGCCTTTTCCGTATCGATCTTTTTGATCAGGGCGTGAGGATAAGGACTCCTGAGCACTTTTCCATGGAGAGCGCCTGGATAGTCAATATCCGCTCCGTACTGCAATTTGCCCCGCACCTTATCATAGGCATCCACCCGGATCACCGATTTCCCAACTGTACTCAGTTCGGCCATGACCGGAGGCATCTCCAGAACTTTCTCTTTGACCAGGACCTTCTTTTTTGTCTTTTCTTTCTCCATGATTAAGCCTCTTTGCTTGGAGTGGCCTTGCTTGCATAATCAATCGCATGGATGATCTTTTGATATCCTGTGCACCGGCAGAGCACTCCGGAAATGGCCACCTTAATCTCTTCGATCGTGGGGTGAGGATTTTGATCCAGAAGGCTCTTTGCAGACAGAAGCATCCCCGGAGTACAGAAACCGCACTGGATCGCTCCCTTCTCAACAAAGGCCTTCTGAAGTGGATGGAGTTCTCCATCGGTCTCAAGCCCCTCCACGGTTTTGATCTTCCCTCCATCGGCCTTCATTGCCGGGATCAGACAGGAAGTGACGACTTTGTCGTTCAGGATGACAGAGCAGGCGCCGCACTCCCCGGCCCGGCATCCTGCCTTGGTCCCTTTTAACCCTAAGTGATCCCGGAGCACATCGATCAAAAGCTCATCCGGCTCCACCTCCAGTCTGACATGTTTCCCGTTCACTTCGAATTGGATCTTCTCCTTAGCCATGTTTTACCTCCAACCGCTCTATCCCCTGACGAATCCCCCGTTCCACCAGATTGGCAACAACCTCCCTCCGGTATGTTTCACTTCCTCTCAACAGACTCGTTCTGGGATTGGCTTCCTGAGCAGCTTTCCTCGCTGCCCCCTTGATCACCTTGTCAGTGAGGGGCGCAGAAGCAAACATCTGCTCTGCCTCTCTGGGTCTGAAGGGAATCAGTGCCACAGGACCCAGTCCAATTTTTACGCGATTGAACTTCCTCTGCTTCATATTTGCTGAAACGACGACGGAAACGGTCAGGATGGGTAAGGCAAGCGCCTTCCGTTTCGCCAGCCGGAGGGAAACGCTCGATTCATCTTCAGCCAGAGGAGAGAAATAGATCTCCGTCACCATCTCACGCATGCTATCCACAACCGTCTTGCCGGTGCTGAGGAAGAATTCGGTCAAAGGAACCGTCCGCTCTCCCTGCTTGCTCACCACCTTCACCTTTGCATCGAGGGAAAGCAAGGGTATTGTCGTATCTGCACCGGGTTGACCGCTCACAATATTGCCGGCAACCGTCCCGAGATTTCGTATCTGGGGAGACCCAAGCTGCGAAGCCCCTTCGCTCAATGCGGTAGCCTTCTCTCTGATCAGAGGTGATTGGGAGAGTTGGGTATGCGTCACCAATGGACCGATCCGAATCACCCCACCCTCCAACGTAATTTGATCTAGGCCAGGAATACGGGTGATGTCCACCAGGGCCTTGGGTGCTATCTCCCCATTCCTGATCTGAAGGATAAGGTCAGTGCCTCCGGCAAGAAGTTTCGCCTTCCCTTGAAACTCTCCTAATATCTGAAGCGCTTCAGGAATGCTTTGTGGGCGGAAGTATTTATCCCAGTGCAGTCGCTTGGGCCATACAAGACTTTGTTTCGACCTCATCGATTGTCCTCCTGTCACTTTATCTTACACTTCGATGGGTTTATAGATTAAGACCACTGCCATCACGGCAAAAACCATGGCCTCTGCCGCTGGTCCCCAGAATCTTCCGGTAATTGCCATCACCATGCCCAGCACAAAAGCGGAGATCGTCGTGCCCTTCAAACTTCCAAGCCCTCCTACGATCACCACAGCGAAACTGATGAGCAGGATGTGGAAACCCATATAAGGATGTACAGTTGTGATCGGAGCATAGAGCACGCCTCCTAAGGCAGCCAGACAGCTCCCCAGAACAAAGACCAGGGAGAAATATTTGTCGACGCTGATCCCCAGACTTCTCACGGCCTCCCTGTCCTGAAGACCAGCGATGATGATCTTTCCAACAATGGTTTTCTTGAAGAACAACCAGAGGCCAACACAGAGGGTCAAAGAAATAGCGATGATGATGAGCCGGTAGAGGGGAACCTCTATGGAAAGGAACGTGACGCTCTTGCCCACGGGGTCGCTCAAGGGAATTGGGCTCGTTCCCCAGATCCACTTGACCAGATCGACTCCGATCAACAGGACAGCATAGGTGGCAATGATGGCGTAGTCGATCGATTCTCCATAGAGACGCCGGATGATGAACTTCTCAATGATGAAGCTGAGTGGAATGACCACGACAATGGCGACTAGGACTCCTGCGAAGAAATTGTTGTGAAGGAAAGGCAAGGCGGCAATCAGGATGTATGCGCCAGTGGTGTAGACCATCCCGTGAGCAAAATTGACGATTCTCATGCTCCCGAAGGTGAGAGATAATCCGATGGAGATGATGTAGAGGATGCCTCCGATCGTCAAACCGTAGATCAGGGTGCTTATCATGTTCTGTTCACGCTCCGGGCTTGGGTTCGCCTTTTCCAGACCGCGAGGATGTTGCCCCAGATCCCCTCTTTAAACTTGAAGACGAGGAGCAGGAGGGCGAGCCCGAGAAAGATCTCCCATCTCGGAATGTACCTTGCCAGATAGTTGCTGATCACCATGTAAGAGACGCCTCCAAGGATGGCGCCGTAAAGGCTTCCCGCGCCTCCGATCAACGCCGCAAAGACGACCTCCACATTTCTTGTCGGATCGATGAAACTTGGATTGACATAGCCATAATTGAGGGTGGCGAGAGCCCCTGCAAAGGCAGAGATGGATGAAGAGATCACAAACGTGATCCATTTATATTGAAACGTATTGTATCCAATAAATTGGGCGCGCGTCTCATTCTCTCTGATCGTTCTCAGGAGAATGCCGTAAGGAGAAGAAGTCAGTCTCTTCAGAAAATAGTAGACCAAGCAGAGACAGAAGATGGTGAATCCAAAAAAGACCTTTGGGTTGGAAATGTTCAGGAAGGGGATCTTTGAAAAAGTGAGTGAAAGTCCGTCCTCACCGCCTGTAACTTTGGCAAAGGCCACAAGGGCTAAAAAGTGCCCGACCTGATTAAAGGCGAGATTGATGAGAGCGAAGCAGGCGCCGGTTGCCCTGACCACGACAGGCCCGAGTATCCCGCCTACCAGCGCCCCGCCACAGATTCCAGCGAGGAGGGCCAGAAGAGGATGGGGGGTGATGTATCGCACCAGCAACCCAGCCGCATAAGCCCCGGAGCCAAAAAAGAGCATGTGGCCAAAGGAGAGCCTTCCCATGTGTCCATAAAGGAGGTCGAACCCAAGGACAAAGATACAGAAGATGATGAAGTCTGTCGTCCTGTGGATGGAGGTCCCTGTTCCCAAAATGGTGAATCCAAGGGCAATCAGGATAACCCCCAGTCCTCCTGAATCTCGAATCTTTGATGTCACCTCTTCTCCCTTTTCATTGGAAAGGTCAATTTAAAGATAAGCCTCGAGGGCATTCGATTGTGCGATCACCGCCCGATCAATAATCTCCTTGAAGATACTCCCCTCTTTCATAATGTAGACACGATCGGCCATTCTTGAGACGACTGAAAGATTCTGCTCCACGATCACCATGGAGAGCTGCCCCTTCATCCTTCCAATGACATTGACGATCTCTTCGATGATGCCCGCAGATAATCCTTCCGTGGGCTCATCGATCAGCAGAAGTTTCGGCTCTCCAATGAGCGCTCTCCCAATCAAAAGAATCTGCCTCTGGCCACCACTCAAACCTTTTGCCTTGGAGTCCAGCAGGACGCTCATCCTCGGATAGAGATTGACGATCCTGTCGATGGAATCGGAAACCTTCTCTTTCGTCGGGTAGGCAGCCAGTTCGATATTTTCCTTCACCGTCAGTTCTCCGAAGACCCTCTTGTCCTGAAACACATATCGAATCCCCATCATGGAAACCTTCTCGGGGACAAGTCCTTGAATCGTTTTTTGCTCAAAGAGAATAGAGCCCTGGGTGGGTTTGAGAAAACCCGCGATCGTTTTTAACAGCGTTGTCTTCCCTGCCCCATTGCGGCCCACCATACAGATCACTTCTCCCTTGGAGAGGTGGAGGTTGATGTGATGCAGGGCCTTGGCATGACCATAGTGGACATCGAGGTCGGTTACGGTAAGGAGCATACCACTTCCTCCCTTCCCCAATAAACCTGCCTGACCAAGGGATCACAAAGCACCTCCTGCGGTTTCCCCTCGGCAATCAGTTTCCCCTCATGCATCACGCTCAATCGTTCCACCAGATCAAGAATCCGTGAGATTTTATGTTCGATCAGGATGAGTGTAAAATTCTTTTTCACCAGCCGGATGAGGTCCAAGACCTCATTGATTTCAACATCGCTTAATCCGGAGAGGGGTTCGTCAAGCAGAAGAATGCGAGGATTCAGCGATAAGGCCAAGGCAATCTCCAATTTTCTTTTGTCTCCATAGGAGAGTTCAAACGTCTTCACGTCTGCCCGATCACTGATCCCTACGGTCTTTAATGCTTCAAGGCAGGCATTCACGGTTTCAGCGTGATGGGCATCCTTAAAGAAGAACTTGCTCTTCGAGTCGTAATTTTTATCGAAACGAATCTTGGCGAGGACAAGGTTGTTCAGGGCCGTAAGGGATTCAAAGACGGATACGAGTTGAAAGGTCCTCACCAGCCCCATTCTCACCCTGTGATAAGAAGGGACCATGGTGATATCCTGGCCCATGAATAAGATCTTCCCCTCACTGGGGGGAAAAAAGCCGGTCAAGAGATTGAAAAAGGTTGATTTGCCGGCTCCGTTGGGTCCGATGATGCCAGCGACTTCTCCCTCTTTTAACTCGAAGTTGACGTCATAGACCGCGGTGAGGCCATTGAACCTCTTGTAGAGATTCTTTGTTTGAATAAGGATGTTGCCTGACAAGTGACACCTGTGGAAGGACAGGGGAAAGAGTTCCCCTGTCCCTTTCATCTGATTAATATCCCAGTTCTTTCAAAGGTGGGAGGTAATCCTCTCCAGTATATGCCCCGAGCACTTTGACGAGGTCCCATTTATCTTTCTTCTCCTGAGGCGATTTTCCAACGACGACGAAAGATCCGTATTTGAAAAGGGGTTGGTGGTCGGTTCTCCAGACCCCCGGGCCTCTCATGGAGTCGAATTTCGGGTTGTCTTTAAGCGCTTTGGCAATAGCCATCGGATCGGTTGACTTGGCAAGTTCAATGCCCCGGATGGCTTCTTTGACCCCGATGTAGGCATTGGCAGCGTAAGGATCGGGCGGATAATTATACTCTTTGACATATTTCTTAACGAACTCATCAGCCGCTTTCACAATGGCAGGATCATTGAAACCTGTCATGTTCCAATACCAGGACATCAAGGAATTGACTCCCTCCAGCGCTTCGGGTGGAATACCGCCTCCGAAAACGTTCGTCATCCAGTTAAACCAGATCTTGGTATGTTTCTTCAGTCCTGTTTCGTGGGCCTGTTTCAGAACATTGATCGCATCGACTCCCCAGTGGGCCATCATGACGATGTCCGGTTTCTTCTCGGCTATTTTCAAAAGATAGGGAGTGAAATCCGGGGTCCCAACCGGCGATTCTGCATATTCCCACTTGGCCCCGTATTTCTCAATGGCATCTTTAGCGCCTGCTTTCTGGTCCCAACCAAAGGCATAGGCAGGGGCGAAAAAGTAGATATTCTTATACCCAAGTTTGTTGATGATGTAAGCCGCTCCGGAAAAACCGATGGCATAGGCTCCTCCGTGGACGCCAAAGGTCGTGTCGGCAAGCTCATCCTTCTTGAACATGGTCATCGGGGCAACGCAGACCGAGAAATAAGGAATAGGCGTTTTCTTCACTTCTTTGTTCAGGGCGGCAGAGATGGCAGCAAAGGTCGATCCCACAACCGCATGGACCTTATCCTCATAAACCAACTCTCTGAGTCTTCGGAGGGCCACATCAGGCTTTGTCTCATCGTCCCGCTGGACGAACTCCACTGGAACTTTTCTATCTCCGATCCTCACTCCCCCTGCTTCGTTGATATCTTTAATCGCAAGTTTCGAACCTTCCATCTGAACTGGACCAATCGGTGAGCCTGCACCGGTTAATCCATACATCAGTCCTATCTTTATCTTGTCAACCCTTTGGGCATAGACATGGCTGGCCAGGCCCATGCTCAGCATAAACATGAACAAAAAAACGAAAATTATCCCTTTCTTTGTCTTCATACACATTCCTCCTTTTAGTTAATTTTTAGATGAAGGTTTGGAAATAGGATGGCTTTTTCTGACATGTTAAACTTGAGAATCTTTCTTAAACAGGAGAACATTGAATCACATCTGAACGCAAAATTTATAATAGCGAGGCCAATTTGTCAAGAGAAAAATGTCGAAATATTATAATAATTATAACTTTTTGATACGTTCGACGGCGTCAAACCCCGATTTTCAAATCGGGGTAAAAAGCACCGCTCAGTATCAACCCTGAGCATACTCCGGGCTTAAGACCGGGGAGTCGAAAGGGTTGATTTAAATCCAAAAATTTGGCCCCAAATCCTCCTTGACGGAGTCACCAATTTCTTTTAGAGTTTTTTTAATGATTTCTTTATCAAACTTCTAAAATAGAATCCTCATGGCCAGAACCTCTCAAACGTCAAACCACTTTCTCCTCTTCTTTATTCTTTCAGCCCTTTTTACCCTCTCTCAATTCTATCGGGTCTCCAGTGCAGTGATGGCCCCCAATCTGATCCAGGATCTCGGCTTGAACGCAGAACTGTTGGGCATCCTCGGAGGCGCATTCTTCTATGCCTTTACCCTTCTCCAGATCCCCATGGGACCGATGCTCGACCGAATCGGTCCTCGCATGATCATGTCTCTCTCCTGCCTCGTCGGAGCCCTTGGAGCCTTTCTATTCGCCTTTGGAAACACGTTTTATGCCGTTTTCTTGGGAAGAGTATTGATCGGGGCTGGAATGGCTCCAATGTTGATGGGTGCATTTAAAACCTTTACCCTTCGATATCCTCCGGAGCAATTTGCCACCCTTGTGGGCATGATCTCTGCTGTGGGAACCACAGGGAATATCTTCGCCGCCTCTCCCCTCGCCTATCTAACGTCTACCATAGGATGGAGAATGACGTTTATCATCACCGGATTCATCACCATACTTCTCGGCTTCCTGGTCTTCTGGATCTTAAGGGGGGAAAAGACGCAGAACCGCAGAATCACCTCTTCTTCCGATAAACCAGAGATGGGAATTTTTCAATCGATTCGCCTTATCATCGGCTCCCTTGCCTTTTGGCAATTCGGGGTAGTCGCTTTTTTTAGATATGGTGTCTTTGTCAGCCTTCAGGGTTTATGGTTAGGGCCTTATCTGATCTATATCAGGGGGTTTTCCCCTGTGCAGACAGGAAATCTCCTGATCCTGCTAGCTATTGGTGTTATTCTGGGAAGTCCAATCGGAGGGCGTCTTTCGGATCGCTACGCTCAATCGCGCAAGGGCGTTGCCATGGTGGGATTGAGTCTTTACTGTATCAGCCTCTTTCCCCTCATCGGTTTATGGAAAATTGAACATCCTTTTCTGTTTGGTCTCATCTTCTTCTTTATCGGTTTCTTCCACGGCTCTGTGATGTCGATTTACGCTCACGCCAAAGATTCTTTTCCCATCTCGATCTCAGGGACGGTGATGACGTATGTCAATTTCTTCACGATGGCAGGGGCGGCCCTCTTCATGCCAGCCCTTGGAAAAGTGATCGAATCCTTTCCACGGATGAACAATGCCTATCCGGCTGAGGCTTATCACCTTGCTTTTCTCATCTGCTTCATAGGGATGAGTGCCAGCGTCATTTTTTACGCTTTCTCCCCGAAAAAGAGATAGGGAGATAAGGAGATGGGGCGTTGAGGAGAAAAAAATCACACCATCTCCCATTCCCAACCTTCCCATCACCCTATCTTTCTTTTCAACTTTCCTTGATAAAATCCTACTTCAATGCTACCCTTAAAAAAGGAGGACTTTATGATTTTAAGAATCTTTTTAGGTTTAATCATCGGCGGCCTGGCTGGTTTTCTTCTAAGCTACCTCACCCGTGGTATTGGAAGTTCCTGAGCCTTAACTTGCAACCCCTATGTCAGTGTCCCGCTGGGCGCTGTTGTGGGGTTGATCTTGGCCTTAGGCTAAGGCCGAATCGCTGGAGAGAAAATTGGGAGAAGAATTTCTGAATAAATGGATTTTAAGCCGGCGTACGTTTTTAATGTTCTCAGGTCTTGGGAGCATTGGACTTCTGTCCGGGTTGCCCGGACGCTCTTTCGCTCAGGCAAAAGGCGACGTGAAAATGGCTTATACGGCGAAAGATTACACCCGACTTTTGGGCATGGAAGGATTCAGCGAAACCCTCCTCAAAAACCACTTCGCCCTCTACCAGGGCTATGCCACCAACACCAATAAATTGTTGGATACGCTCGGTCAAATGCTCAGGGATGGAAAAATGAATTCCACGGAGTATGCTGAGTTGAAGAGAAGGTTGGGATGGGAATTCAACGGCATGAGACTTCACGAATTCTACTTCGAAAACCTCGGAGGTAAGGGAGGACTGGATAGGACCGGGAAACTCTTTAAAAAATTATCAGAAGACTTTGGTAGTGTCGAAGCATGGGAGAAAGATTTCAAGGCTACAGGCATGATACGTGGGATTGGCTGGGCAGTGTTGTATCAGGATCAACTTTCAGGAAAGCTCATCAACTTCTGGGTCAACGAACACGATGTTGGCCACCCCGCTGGGTGTGCGCCCATCCTCATACTGGATGTCTTTGAACATGCATTTATGATTGACTACGGCCTTAAAAGAGCGGATTACATTGAAGCCTTCTTTAAAAATATCCACTGGAAGACCGCCGAAGCGAGGTTGCAGTAAAAGATCGAGATTTTGTAACCACCACCTATCTCATAACCTCCCCTTTCCCCTCCCGTGGTCGGGTCTATTCGACTTACCTTAAGAGGGGGAAGATGGATGGGTGCGTTAGATTATAACCCTTCCTACTTCGTCAATTTCAACGCTATGGTGGCAATATGATTAAGGCCGTTAGAAATGATATTTAAAAGATGATCCTGTTGATCCGTATAAAACCAGAAAGGAGGCTTGATTCATGGCAAATCCGGAAAAGGTTATTTTAAAGATTGTTTCGGTCAAAGGGACCTGCGCTGCAGGACACTATGTGGGCCAGGAATTTGATCTGAGCCAGGATTTCACTCTTGGAGTATCAGGAAAAAAGACAACCCTCTGTCCTTCGGCATTTCATGCGGTTTTTCCCTCATGGCGCGTGCTCCGCCACGGAGGAGAATTCCCATGGGAAGAGGATAAAGATATGACCACGATCGCCTGCCCAGATCCATTCAATCCCATGGTCATGGAACTCCGGAGAATAAGGGGATAACTCATTATCTTTCACACCGACTTCTTGATTGATAGAAAAAAGTGGGATAGCATTAAAAAAATCCTTGGAAGGAGGAATAGGAATGAATGAGAAAGATCGTTTAAATGCTCTGGAGGTTGCTCTTAATAACGAGATGAGGGAGCGAGAATTCTACCTTAAAAACGCTGAGAGGACAGCCAATCCTCTCGGCAAGAAGATGTTTCAGCAGATCGGGGATGACGAATTGGAGCACTACCAAAGGCTCAAACAACTCCATGAAAAATGGACCAAACAGGAGAAGTGGCCTGAGACGGTTCCTCTCAAAGTGAATGATACCGTTGTCAAAGACATTTTGCTGGACTTTTTAAAGAAAGCTGCTGAAAAAACCAAAGGCGATTCAAGCGATTTAGAGGCGGTCCGGATCGCCCTCGACTTTGAAGCCAAGGGTGCAAAGTTCTATGCTGAAATAAGGGACGCCTCTTCTGATCCCAAAGAGAAACAGTTCTTCGATCTCCTTGTCCGGATGGAAAACGAACACTACCTCTCTCTCAAGGATACCGAAGAATATTTCATTGACCCACAATCCTGGTTCCGAAAAATGGAACACCACACCCTTGACGGCGCATAGACTAACCCCCTCTTCATCCCCCCCTCTAACGTTCCCTCTACTCTCCCCCTCTTAATTTAAGGGGGAAGGGGGAGTTATAAGAATGGAATATAGTAGGATTACTTTGGAATAAATCTGGATAAAATCCAGCTTACGATGCTGATGAGGGTTGCCCCGATCACAGCCCCCCAGAAGCCATAGACATGAAATCCCCTTACCAGGACTGAGACCAACCAGAGCATCAATCCATTGATGACCAGCAGGAAGAACCCAAGGGTTAAGACCGTGATGGGAAGAGTGAAAAAGATCAGTATGGGCTTGATGATGGTATTGACAATCCCTAAAATAAAAGCGCTCACCAAAGCCGCCCAGAAACTATCCACTCCGATCAACCCTGGGAAAAGATAGGCGATGATCAAAATGGCTACCATGTTGATGATTAAACGAACGATTAAAAACATAATCCCTCCCTCTTGGAATCGTTTGAATTTTTAAATATCTTATCCCCGTGGGGACCGATCTCACTGGCATTTTCCCCGGAGGTCAACAGGCCATATACCAATAACCTTCCCTTTTCTCGTAAAGTACAATTGGTCAAAAAGATTAACGGTCGGATCGCAGTGGGAAACGACCAATTCAAGGACCTCCCCTATGTGTGGTTTTTTCGATCGATGCGATAAAGCAATCCTTCCGTGTTCATCCCCCCACCAATCATATTCGAAACCCGAGTCAGGTGGATGAAGGACATAAGGAGTCGCTCCGTGGTGGTAGAGGGCTTTCAGCCCTGCGTCCACCGTAACAAAATGATCGTGGTTTGTGTTGATTACCGTGGTCAGCAAAGTCAGGGCGGGTGGAAATTTTTCAAAGCGGGTGGGATTTTGAGAGGACGCGATGCTCAAATATTCGGCATCCATCAGGGTATAAGAGCCCACCTGGAGATCGGTGAGCTCAGGAATCCTGCAGTCAATTTCATACGTCCCTGTTCCTGCGCCGGTAAAGATATGACAGGGCAGTCCAGATTGACGAAATTGTCGGACAACTTCCGCTGCCTGTCCCATCCAATGCAATGAAGCCTGATATCTCTCATCAAATGAAACGATATGTTGAACTTGGCCTGCGTAACATTGAACGCCACAAAGACGAAGGGAGGGAAGGGTTTCAATCAATCGTCCCAGGGACAGCCCATCCTTGAAGGAGACACCCGTTCGGCCACTCCCTGGGTCAAGGTCCACAAGGACACTCAGCTTCACTCCCCTCTTCCTGGCTGCTGCATCCAAATCTCTTGCATTGGCAGAATCACCGATAACGACCATCAGTTCCGGGTCTTCCTGCAAACAATCCATCAACCGTTCCATCTTAAAGCCAGTGACAACCGGTGAGGTGATGAGGGTACCTCGAATTCCATTCTTTACAAGGGCCTCAGCCTCTGAAACTTTGGCAACACAGAGCCCGGTACATCCTGCCTCGATTTGCATCTTGCCAATATGAGAACATTTGTGAGTCTTGACATGAGGCCGCAATTGTTTGCCAAACGATGCCGCATGTCCCTGCATGGTTCTGATATTCTCCTCAAGAATTTCCTCATCGATCACCAGGCACGGAGTATCCAGTTCCCACTTTGAGACACCTATCCAATCCTTTTGAACCATGTCCATTCTCCTCTTCTCTTTATTGGCCATCATGTATCGATTAGTTCAAGATGTCAAGGCCGATGATTCCGGTTTGTACCTGTCCCAAGCCATTGACAGGATTAATATTATTTGTTAACCTGATTCATAATTTTGGTTGACAATCATTTCGATTGCGGATTGCGGAATGGCCGAAGTTTCTTAAAAAAACTTAAATTCTTTTGGTCATTGGGGATTGGATATTATTTGGAATTTGTAAATTGGAGCTTGAAATTTAACAACTATACTAAAAAATATTCTACAGAAAGGATTTTATGATGCCTATTGAAAAATTGCGAATGGTCGTCCTGGCCTCCCTGATGGCAGCCTTAATGGCTGTGGGAGCCTACATCCACATCCCTATTGGGCCGGTGCCCATTGTTTTGACCAATCTCTTCGTGCTTCTTTCGGGTCTCCTGCTTGGAAGTCGCTGGGGACTTGCCAGTGTAGGCCTTTACCTTCTGGTCGGAACCATCGGCATGCCTGTCTTTTACGGTGGCAAGGGAGGATTGGCTCATATTCTTGGCCCAACGGGTGGCTATCTTTTCGGATTTGCTTTCTCCGCCTGGTTAACTGGTTTTATCTCCGAACGATCCCGCCACTCGCTAATCGGAGGGATTATGGGTGTCATCATCGGTTCACTCTCCGTTTATTGCTTTGGAGTTCCCTGGCTCAAAATGATCGCCAATATGTCATGGAACAAAGCCTGGATGGTAGGAATGATTCCTTTTCTTCCCGGAGATGCTGTGAAAGCTGTCGTTGCCATTGTCTTGACCCGTGCAGTGAGACCGATGTTAAACAGGCAATTTATAAACGAATGATACGAATGACATCGAATTTGACGAAATATTCGAACCATTCGTTAACATTCGTCTTATTCGTGTTCTTTATTTATGATCCAACTCCATAACCTCCATCATCGTTATCCCGATGGGACTTATGCCTTAAGAGGAATTGATCTCACGATCTCAAAGGGTGAATTTCTTCTCATCTGTGGGGCCAATGGAAGCGGTAAAACCACCCTGCTCCGTATCATGAGCGGTCTTCTGAAACCAACAGAAGGCTCCATTTCTATAAATGGTCTCAACCCTGTGAAAGAACCTTGGAAAGTTAGACAGATTGTGGGGATGATCTTTCAGGACCCTGACAGCCAGATTGTTGGAGAAACAGTAAGAGAAGATATTGCTTTTGGTCCTGAAAATTTAGGACTCTCTTTAAAGGAGATAAAAGAACGTGTGGATTGGGCACTTGAAAAGATGGGCCTTCAGAGTCTTTCAGAAAAATCCTGTTACTTGCTCTCCGGAGGAGAAAAGAGGCGGCTTGCCATTGCTGGTGTGATGGCCATGAAGCCGGAAGTGATTCTTTTTGACGAGCCCTTTACCCATCTGGATTATCCCGGCATTCAAGAAGTTCTGAAGTATATGACCCGATTACATCAAGAAGGACACACCTTAATTGTGACCACTCACGATGTCGAAAAGGTGATTGCCCATATTGATCGAATAGCCATCATCCATAAAGGGGAAATTAAAGCCTCAGGCCTCCCTGACCATCTGGTCAAAGAACTCCCGCAATTTGGGGTCCGACCTCCCTGTTATGTGATTCTTGGAGGAGAAAAAATCTCATGGCTCGAATAGCCCTTCACTACTTTCCCGGAGATTCTCTTCTCCACCAATGGGATGGACGCTGTAAATTCTTCGGACTCCTCATGATTACGGCAACCCTGATTCAGACGAATATCTCATTATTCATCTTCGACTCGCTCCTTCTCGTCGCTCTTTTTTTCCTTTCACAATTTCCTTTCAAACAGCTACTCCGTGAGCTGAGATTCTGGGCCATCTTCCTCTTCATCCTATTTCTCTTTCAGGTTCTTCTGACTCCGGGAACCCGTTTTCACTCATCTCATTGGCTACCTGTCAGTAAGGAGGGGGTTCTTCTGGGAGGATTGACCTGCTGGCGACTAGGTTTGATCTTTGGTTATGCAATACTTTTTACGGCGGTGACACGGCCCCGTGAACTTCAAGATGCTTTGATCTGGATCTTAAAACCCATTCCTTTCTTACCTGAGCGAAGGATTGGACTGATGGTCTCCCTCACTCTCCGTTTCTTCTCACGCACGCTCGATTGGGTTGAAGAGGTCAACATTGCTCATCAGGCACGCTTGGGCGATCAAAACAAAAATCCTTTCCGTAAAGCAAAACTTCTCGCTTTACCGGTTCTCAGGCGCTCCCTTCTTGAGGTCGAAGAAGTCACCTTCGCTCTCGCCGCCCGTGGTTACCGAGATGACCTCTCCATTCATCTCTCTAAAATATCCCTCTCACATCTGGTTCCACTCTTCTTTCTTCTGGGGTTTTTCGTAGTTATAGGATGGTTGGAATTATAAAGAGTTGCAGGAGTAAAAAAATAGCCGCAACTTCTTGCGGCTATTTTTACCACCCCCCCTTTTTATCCTCTATATCCAGAAGGTTTTTTAGACCCTCTCTCTTTCCTCGATTAAGCTGGAGACAGTTTGGGGATCAAGAAGGACAAGAACCCTTCTTTCTCGTTCTCCCGTTCGATCTTCTCAAAGGCGCACTCCACCGCGGAGCGGATCTCCTCCATGTCCACGGGTTTCATCGCCTGATAGAAGATCCCGGCACCCCGGAGCCGTCTCACCAAGCTGAGGGATTCTTCTGATGAGATCATGATGACCTGAATTTTCGAATTGACCTTTTTCAAGAGGGAAACGACATCGCAGGCCTTTAATCCTTCGATCTCATCATCCAGAAGCAGGACCTCAAAATGATTTTTCTGGACCTTCCGGATCATCTCGCTCAAAACCTTGGCTGTCTCCACCCGGTACCCTTTCCCGTGAAAATAGGTGGTCATCGACCTGACCCATAAATCGTCCTGATATGCGATGAGTATCTTTTTGTTTTGCATGGCAACCCCTCCTCAAACCCTTATATTACATGAATGGGTACTTCAGCCCTTCGATAAGGAGTAAACGCCGATCCGATCAAGGAAGTCAGAAGAATTCCTGCGGGAATCACCTGTGCCAGCACGACAATGATTCCGAAGGTCAAGAAGAACCAGACTCCAAGAAGCCCTATTCCCCTGATCCCCCCTGCATAAGCAACTACCAGAGAACCGATTGCAATTGACAGAACCAGGACCAGACTCAGAATGCTTAGGATTTTCTTCATGCTCTTAGACATTGTTTTTCACCTCTTTTTGATTTTCAATCCATTTACTTTTTTACAGCCACGGGCTCAACACTGGGAAGCACCACTTCTTCCTCAACCTTCTTCTCTTTCTTGAATGCCATGGTCGTGGCCGTTCCGATGAAGCTGAAGAAGAGAATGGCTGCGGGGATCAGTTGAAGAAGGATGATGACGGCTCCGATGATGACAAAAACCCAGAGAGCCGGTCCTGCCTCTTTAAGGCTGATTGACCTTGCAAACGCCGGAGAAGCCATCAGAGTCATTAATCCAACCATCAACCCAACTTTTAATCCTTTTGCTGTTTTTTCCATCTTCGTTTCCTCCTCTCTTTGATTTTCACTCTATACTTAGCATTTCTCGTGCCAAGATTAAAATAATTTATAACTCATTGATAATATTAACTAAAATTGCTACAACCTATTGCCTGAACCTTTCTTTTACTGTTCGAAAAATTTTTTAATTATACGATCATTGTTTCAAGTTTGAGAAAAAAGATTATAATTACTTAAAAACATTAAATTTTTTAAAAAATATGGATTTTATACATAAATATATTTTTAAAATAAAATATTTATTCAGAAATAGATTGGAATTTAAATGTAGTGAATATATACGGAAATTAACAATAAATACATGGCTTTAGAATAATAATGCCTTAGGCAAGATGGCAGGCGACCCAGTGATTTTCTTCGATTTCTCGAAGAGGGGGGATTTCTTTTTGGCATATTTCAATTCCAATGGGGCAGCGGGGGTGAAAATTGCATCCGGGTGGGAGTGCAATCGGGCTTGGGATTTCTCCTTTTAAGATGATTCGCTCACGGGTGGCTTCCACGACCGGATCGGGAATCGGCACGGCAGACAGGAGGGCGATTGTATAGGGATGTTTGGCTACCCGGTAGAGGGCATCCCGGTTCGCCACTTCGACAATCTTCCCAAGATACATGACAGCAACTCTGTGGCTGATGTGACGGACAACAGAAAGATCATGAGCAATAAAGAGGTAGGTGAGGTCAAACTCTGTCTGGAGGTCTTCAAGAAGGTTGATGATCTGGGCTTGAATCGAGACATCGAGCGCTGAGATGGGTTCATCACAGACAATAAAACTTGGCCTTATTGCAAGGGCGCGGGCGATTCCAAGTCTCTGTCGTTGACCCCCGCTGAATTGATGGGGATAGCGGTCTGCCATCGTTGGGTCCAAACCCACGATCTTCAGAAGTTCCCCAATTTTTTCCATTAATGCTTTCCCTCTGATCCGGGTATGAACCCGCAGCGGCTCGGCCACGATTTCTCCAGCCGTCATCCTTGGATCAAGGGAATCAAAGGGATCTTGAAAGATGATCTGCATTCTCTGCCGGATAGATCGCAGTGCTTCACCTTCCATATTGCAGAGATCTTTTCCTTCAAAAGAGACCTCTCCTGAGGTAGGGCGGATGAGCTGGAGGAGACATCTTCCCAGAGTTGTCTTTCCACAACCGCTCTCACCTACAAGGCCAAGGGTTTCTCCCTTACGGATAAAAAAATTGACCCCATCTACGGCTTTGACCTCGGCGATCTTCTGCTGGCGGATGATTCCCTTAGTAATGGGAAAATACATCGAAAGATTCTTAATATCGATCAGAATATCGTTTGGCATCTTCAACCAAAACCCTAAACAAAAAATATTTAAAATTTCTCAGACTTGTCATCCTGAACTTGTTTCAGGATCTGGGGTTTAGGAAAAAACGAGATGCCGAACCAAGTTCGGCATGACAACTTTTTGTTTTTCAAATTTGTGAGAGAAATTTCCACAAATTTTACGTATGAATTTATCGCCGTTAGTCGGATAGTCAGTTAGTCAAACGACTATTCGACTATCAGACGATGAGACTATTTGACTACTTCTGCCCAGCAGGCAGTGAAATGTCTGTCACCCACAGGCCTGAGCTCAGGTCTCTCTTTAAAACAGATCTCCATTCGATAAGAACACCTCGGCACAAAAGAACATCCCGGAGGAAGAGAGATCAGGTTTGGCGGTTGTCCGTCAATTGGCACCAATCTCTCCTTTCTGGGTTGATCGAGCCTCGGAACAGAGGCAAGCAATCCAATGGTATAGGGATGGTGCGGATGGGCATAGACCTCGGCGGCCGGACCTTGTTCTACGATTCTCCCAGCATACATGACAGCCATCCGGTTGACATGTCTTGCCACCACGCCTAAGTTATGCGTAATCAGAATCACAGCAGTTCCGAGTCGGGAGGTCAGCTCTTTGACTACCTCCAGAAGTTGTGCCTGGATCGTCACATCCACAGCGGTGGTGGGTTCGTCCGCAATGAGAAGCTTCGGATTACAGCTCAAGGCCATGGCGATCATCACCCGCTGACGCATACCTCCACTGAACTGATGAGGGTAATCATCGATTCGCCGCTCCGGATCCGGAATGCCTACCATCTTCAATAGCCTTAAGATCTCTTCCCTGGCTTCTTTCTTATTCATATTTCTGTGAAGCTCAAGGGCCTCTCCGATCTGGAGTCCGATGGTAAGAACAGGATTCAGCGAGGTCATGGGTTCTTGAAAAATCATGGCGATCTGGTTTCCACGGATTTGACGGATCTCCTCCTCGGAGATCTTAAGGAGGTCTTTTCCCTCAAAGAAAATCTCTCCGCCTACGATCTTCCCCGGTGGATAGGCGATCAGGCGGAGGATGGATAGAGCGCTGACGCTTTTTCCGCAGCCGCTTTCACCCACGAGGCCCAGAGTCTCTCCTTGGCTGAGATCGTAGGAAACTCCATCCACAGCCTTAACCACACCCGCATCTGTGTAGAAGTAGGTTTTTAGATCTTTAACTTGAAGCAGACTCATTTATATTTTTTACCCTCGGTAAAGTTCATCGTCCATCGTCTATCGTCTTTCATCCTTCGTTATCTATGTTTTAAGCCTCGGATCCAGGGCATCCCTCAATCCGTCTCCTAAAAGATTAAAACCTAATACCGTAACAAAGATCATCAACCCCGGAAAGGTAGCGACATGGTATGCCACCCGGATGTAGAGTCTTCCTCCGTTGAGCATGGCTCCCCATTCTGCAGTCGGAGGCGCCACTCCCAGCCCAAGAAATCCCAGCCCTGCCGCCCAGAGGATAGCGGTTGCCATGTGTAGCGTGGATTGGACAATGATCGGAGAAAGGCTGTTGGGAATGAGATGTTGAAGGATAATTCTCAAATGGCTCGAACCAATCGAGCGAGCAGCTTCCACATACTGCCTTGCCTTGATGGCAAGAACCGAACTCCTCGCCAACCGTGCATAAATGGGGATGGTCGAGATCCCAACAGCAATCATCACATTATGGAGTCCAACGCCAAGCATGGCGATGAGTAACAACGCCAGCAATATTCCGGGAAAGGCCAACAACGTATCTACAAAACGCTGGACAAAAAAGTCCACCTTCCCTCCGAAGTAAGCCGAGGCTACGCCCACAGGAACGCCGATGAGGATGCCGATCGAGATGACGATCAACCCTATAAGTAGGGAGATGCGCGCTCCGTAGATGATCCGGCTGAGAATGCATCTGCCCAATTCATCCCTTCCAAGAGGATAGTCCCAAGTAGGGGTAGCGAGTTTATGGGCCAGGCTATGTTCAAACGGATCATGAGGTGCAAGAAGAGGTGCAAAGAGGGCCATAAGAAGAAAGATCACTACGATGACCAGTCCCATCATGGCCGTCACTCTCTTGGAGAGACGCCGAAACACATCCCCGAGAGGACCCCTTTCTTTGAACTCCGATTTTTTATTAAGCTCTGCCATCAATGATCCCAGGTTACTTAGTCAACTCCAATGTTATTTAGCTTAAATCCGAAATTCGAATATCGAAACTCGAAACAAATTCAAATTTTCAAAACTCAAACCTAACAACGGTCTCGTGTAGAACATTTGAAATTGGGGCATTCGAGATTGTTTCGAAATTCGAATTTCGATATTCGAATTTACGCCTTCTAATGATACCTGATCCTCGGGTCAAGATAGGAGTAAAGTATATCCACAATCAAGTTGACAAAAATAAACACCGTCGCAATGAGCAATACAACACCCTGGACAACTGGATAATCACGGGAAAGGATCGCCTCGACGAGAAGCCGGCCAATGCCAGGCCAAGCAAAGACGATTTCTGTAAGCACTGCCCCTCCCAGAAGTGTTCCGGTCTGAAGTCCTATGACCGTGACCACGGGAATGAGAGCATTCTTCAGGGCATGGCGTGAGATCACCACTTTTTCGGCTAACCCTTTTGCCCTCGCTGTCCGGATGTAATCGAGCCGGATCACCTCGAGCATACTCGATCGTGTCATCCGGGCAATGATCGCTGTTGAGTTGGCTCCAAGAGTGATGGCGGGAAGGACGATATGTTTCAGGCTATCCGCACCCACCGCAGGAAACCAGCCCAATTTGATTGAAAAGAGTAGCATGAGCATCAGTCCAAGCCAGAAGACCGGCATCGAGAGGCCAAGCAGGGCAACGAGCATGCTCAGATAATCAAATTTCGAGTTCTGTTTCACCCCTGCGATGATTCCAATCGTCACCCCAAATACCGTCGCAAGGAGGATGCTGGCCAGCGCCAGAACAAGGGTATTAGGAAACCTTGTCATGATCTCTCGGATCACCGGAAGCCCTGTTCGTGTTGAAGTCCCTAAATCTCCCTGAAATAGATGCTTTAGAAAAATGAAGTATTGGGTGACAGGGTGTTTATCCAATCCAAGCTGTGCCCGGATCTGATCCATCTGCTCTTGGGTGGCATGTGGACCTGCCAAGATATAAGCCGGATCCCCCGGGATTACCCGCACGACCGTGAAGATGATCAGGGAAATCCCGAGGATCACGGGAATCATGATGAGAAGTCTTCGAATAATATATTGACCGGACATATTTATGAAGCACTGCCCATGGTATAAAAGGAAAGGGCTGACCCTTTTCTTTAACAGGTTTTAAAAAAAAAGTCAGCCCCTTTAACGCTTTCTTTCTGGTCCTCTGTTTCTATTCGATTCTCGCCTCTCTTGCAATGACCCTTTCGGTTGGATGAACAATGATGCCCTTCACATTGGCCCTGATGCCTGTAATCTGTGACTCGCTGTGGAGGAAAATCCAGGGGGCATCGTCATTGATAATCGTCATAGCTTCTTTATAAAGTCTCTTTCGTTCCTCGGGTTTCGCAGTCCGACGCGCTGCCTCAAGCAGGTTATCCACATTTTCATTCTTATAGAAAGCAGCTGCGTTTCCTTTCTTCGGCCATTCGCCGGAGTGGAAAAGGGAATAGAGGCCATAGTCCGCATCACCGGTAACACAACCCCAGCCAAGCATGAAAATTTTGTGTTCCGCCACCTCTCTATCCCTCAACACAAAGGGCAGGTAGGTGCCCCATTCCATCATCCTAATGTCCGCTTTGACGCCGACTTTAAGCAGATCCGCTGCCACTGCGGTGGCCACAGAAACATCCATATAGTACCGACCTACTGCTGGATGAAGGGTTATTTCAAATCCTTTTGGAAAACCGGCTTCAGCCAGAAGGGCTTTTGCTTTTTCTATACTGTATTCGTATGTTTTAATAGGAGTGTAACCAAAGATGCCCGGACTGATCGGAGCATCCGATACGCGGGCTGTCCCGCCCAAAATGTGTTTTACAATGGCTTCCTTGTTGACCGCATAATTTAAGGCCTGACGAACCCTCTTGTCGGTTAGGGGCGCCTGGGTGTTGTTGAACCCCATGTAGATCGTTCTCACACTGGCGGTATTGTCAATCACAATTTTAGGATTGGCCTTCAACCGGGGAATATCGAAAGGCGGAATGCGGACGGCGACATGCACCTCACCTGTTTCGAGAGCTACCACACGGGAGGCATCATCAGGAATCGCCCGAAAGGTCACCTCTTCCAGGGCTGGTTTCGTTCCCCAATAGGCATCATTGCGCACCATAACACATTTGGTGCCCGGTACCCACTCTTTATACATATAGGGTCCGGTACCCACTGGCTTGGATACAGGTTTCTCCCAAGAAGCCTTCAGGGAAGCAGGGCTTTGAATGGCATTGGCCTGATGAGTCAGGTTAGCCAGCATGGCGGCATAAGGAAATTTCGTTTTAATCCTAATCGTGAACTCATCCACGACATTAACAGAAGCAATGGGAGCAACGAGTGCAGGGAATTTTGTAGCTGCTTTGGGATCTAAGCGGCGGTCAAAGTTGATCTTAACGGCTTCAGCGTTAAAGGGCGACCCATCGTGGAATTTCACACCCCTTCTCAATCTAAGGGTATATTCAGTGGCATCTGCTGAGGCCTCCCATTTTTCCGCCAATAAAGGTGCGAATTCGCCAGCCGGAGTAATGGCTACCAAAGTTTCTACCATGTGGTCAAGAACGGTAAAGCTTGGGGCATCGGTGACATGGTTGATGTCCATCGAGAGGACGTCCGTTCCCTGTGCAATGGTCAACTTCTGGGGAACCTTTGGTTTGGGTTTGGCGGCCACAGGTTTTGGTTTGTCCGCGGGTTTAGTCTCTGCGGGTTTTGTCTTCACCTCTGCCGGTTTGGTCTGGGCGGAAGGGCTATCCATCAACCCCATAGTGAGGTAAAAGAAGAAGCCCAGCGCAAGTAAAACGACAAGTCCTGAAATCCTCTTTTTTCCAAAATTCATTCTCATCTTCATTCCTCCTCTCAGAATCTGAACGATTACTTTTAACCTGTAATTATTGTTAACTGATTACTGTCCACTGGTCACTTGGACCTTCTATTCACCCCCTCTCTTTAATAATGCTTTTCTTAAAAAATCACCCCTTGAGAAAAACCGAAGTGAATCGAAATTTACACGAATTCCCTTTTAAAGTCAAATTATTTTATGAAATATGCCAGAAAACCCCAGGCTTTTAAACCTGGGGATGAATGGCATCCTTTCGGAGCGAAGCGGAGGCCTTTTCCGGCATGTCTGGCATGGCTGAAGGTCATGACAGGTATGCCAGAGGCCTGAAACCCTGGGCTTAAGCCCAGGGAGTGGGTTCATTTGACGATTCCAGTTCGATTCGGGCAGATCTTTCGGCAGAGGTTACGGGTGTACAGGGAGTACCCCTTCTTGGTCACCGATTGTGACCTCTCTCTGCACGTCTTCTGGTCAACGGTCATCCCGTCAAGAGCGCCTGCAGGACAGTTTCGCAGACATATTTCGCAATCATCTCTACAAAAAGAGTATTCCGCAATGGGGTCTTCTTGAAGGGCGGTATCCACCAATATCGCACCCAGGGTGATCAGGTTGCCATATTGATCATTGGTCAGAAGAGTATTTTTGCCTATCACTCCCAAACCAGCAAGGTTTCCGATATGTTTGAGAGACATTAGACCTCTGCCTTCCCGTTTCTCCTCTACCCAGTGCTCATAGGGTTCGCTCGGGATGGGCATGGCCGTCACCCCCTGATCTTCCAGTCGCATGATCAGCCCATAGGTCACTCTGAAGACCTCTTGCAGGGTTACAGAGCTGGCAAAGGTATAGGGTACAGGACTCTCCGTGGAAAATACGCCATCAGGAAACCGTTTTGCATAGGCAATCACCGATTGGGCACCTAAAAAAATATCCTTTGGTCTAAACCCCTCCGGCGCCACATCGAACCTCTGAACAGAAGCAATCCCCACCAAATCTGCCCCTGCATCCACCGCCATGCTCTTAACCTTCTGTGCATTGATCATCTTTCCACCCCGATGCACTCATATAATTGATGTAATTTTTGCTCGCTAACTTATCGAAGATCTCTGCATCTTCCAGAAACCGTTTCATAAATTGAAGCGTTGATTCGATCCGTTCGGGCTGACCAATCAAGGCATCGCTGCCAAAAAGCACCCGATCTTGATACTGCTCAATAAAGCCTTTATAGGCAGCCGGATCTTTCTCCATAAACGAGATCAAGGAGGACATATCCGTGTAGCAATTTGGATAGCGCTCCAACAGACGGGAAATAGCCTTTCTCGAATATCCAAAATGGGGGATATTAAAATGGGTCCTCGGAAAATTCTGATCATCTCTTCAACGAACTCTCCATACCTTGTCAAATCAACATGCATCAGGATAGGCATGCTAAGAGAGGATGCCTGCTTGATGATCAACGAGGTGATCTTCTCGGATTGCTTGCAAGTTCGACCAAACGCCTCTTCCATTCCTCGTATGCGAAATTCTTTATCTTCTTCTGGAACATAAAGAAGTTTAATGCCTCGAAACCCCCTCTGCCTGTAAAGTTTGATCTTCTCCTCGATACGATTTTCCATAAAACGGGCATCTAAAAAGGGGATCATCTTCAGGTGATGGGGTAAGTTCATCACCGCAAATGGGTCCTTTTGATTTTCAAGGGCCTGCTGATCGATAAGAGGATGATAGATCCCGGGGATCATCTTAAGACATGTCTCTATTTCGGCGGGAAATTCACTCATGACCAAAATGTTGATACCACCAAGACCGGCCTTTTCCAAAAGTCCGATTTTTTGCTGGAGTTCGCCTGAGGAACAGTTATAAATGAAATGAATATGCGCGTCATAATATTCCATGTTCGATTATCTCCTTGCAATTTTTATAAAAAATGGTTTGCAAAAAGTGGTTGGATTATTCACTGGCAAGCGGGTCCAAATCCGAAGCACGAAACACGGGCGAAGCGTCCAGCAGGACCAATTCGAAACAGTCTCAAATGACCAAATTTTCCCGCCATGGCGGGATTCGAAGCAAATATAAGTTTAAGATATTTGAATTTTAAAAATTCGGATTTGTTTCGAGTTTCGATATTCGGTTTTCGGATTTATCAGCTTCAAACCCTCTTTGGTTCTATGATGTCAGTTTAGGATAAAGGAAGATTCTATATTATCCTTTCTTTAATATTTCTAAAACTCGATCCCGATAGTCCTGGCTTGTTTCATCAGCCGGAACCACTTCGATCTCTGAAGGAGACAATGCCCCCAAACCAAGTTCCACGGCCCTTGCAATCTGCTCCTGGTCAAAGATCTTCGGTTTCATAATGCTTGGATTGCTCCCGAGAAATTTTAATAAGGCCACTCCAACAGCATCCGTCGCCACGCGATCGGTTGAGGCGAGAAAGACATCCCCCTTTGCACGCTTTCCGGTCATGGGCCCTCCGTCCACAAAGGCATCGATCCCGTCAAGGACGACAAGAGCGGGTTTGAAAGGCTCGTTGATCTCCGCAATCATCTTGCGTTGATATGGAGAGCTGTGAAGTTCTCCCATATATTCATACCCATGACGGGATGTGGGGACAACACCAACATGGAGTTTTAATGACAAGGTAAAGATTCCTCCATACTGATGGGTCTTTAAGCAACACGTAGAGATGAGGCACTCTGAATCAAGAATGGGCCGTGCAATACGAAACCCATTGGGCCAATGACTCTTCTTCGGTTTAAATAACACCCAGTCCTTGCTGCCAAGATCATCAAAGTTGATAACTTTTACATTCAACCTGTTTAGAATGGGCAAGATGCCCTTTTTCTCCATCACCTCTTGGGTGGGTGGATAGCTCCTCTCTCCGAGGCTGATCGACTTTGCCCCCATCTCCCAGACTTCTTCCACCAATGCTACCAGTGTGTCATTATGTGTGGAGCCTGGTGTAATATCTGCCGTATTGAAATTGGGCTTGATCAGAACATCCTTCCCTTTGGCAGGATTAATATGAAGTGTCTTCAAAGAAGCTTTGACTCCATTCTTCCTGTCATCTGTCTTTACCAATGCCACACGGCTTGTTGTATTGGACATGGTTCTACCTCCACTCATGCCAAGAAATAGAGCCGCTCCTGCTGTGCCAGTGACCTTTAAAAAGTCTCTTCTGTTAACCCGTTTTATCTTTTCCAAGGGCTTATATGCCATTGGACGACTCTATCGCTATTTGTCATGACATAGGACGATGTTGGATAGGTTAGGCACTCTTCTGATACTGCGAAGCATACCAATCGATAACCCGCCTAATCATTTTTTGATAGGATGTACGTTGCCTTT
>VGRY01000036.1 GCA_016875195.1 Deltaproteobacteria bacterium | reverse complement strand
TCCCTCTGGCCGATATGCATTATTCCTTGGGCGTAGTTGATGAGGTGGTGGATCTGACGCTCGAGAATCGGTTCAAAGTCTTCCTGCATCTGCCGGCCTGCAACTTCGGCGACGATGGCAATGGGAAGCCGTCCGGAAGGTCCACCCTGATCCAGATCGGGTCCGATGAGCTCCACCCTTCCGTCTTCCACTTCATCCATAGGCTTGGAGGTCACCCATTCCACGGCGTGGGTTCGTCCTCCTCCGCATTCCACTGCGATATCTTCGCCCCTGACTCTCTCCCCTTCAAAGGCGGGGCCATAAGAGACCGGAATCGGGACTTCGGCGACTGCCACCTTTAACCCCCTCACCTCTGCGGCTCTCTGGACGATTTGATCATGAGGGACGTTTGAGACGACATGCTCATAGGTGCAGACACCGGTGGGCAGAATCTCGGGGATGGGCGTATCGGCGATCGTAGGAAATCCCCAGTTGATGGCGCCGGCGGCGTTGGCGTACCATTCATCCGTGACGAATCCAAGAGGCATGACAAAGGCAAAGGTCCGGTCCTTGTTGTAGATCAGGTTTTTTCGAAAGTCGCCGGGTTTGACTCCACCAAACGCCATGGCCACCCTGCAGGCAAAACCAATGGCAAAGACAGCAGCCGAAACATCAGGCCCAAAAGAGACCAGCCTCGTAGGCCACCCGATCTGGACTCCTCCCTCAACCAACTGTTCAGAAAATCGTTTCCCTGCGTATTCGGCGCACATAAAAATATAGAGGTTTTTTTCCTGAAGCTCGGTGGCGATCTTTTTTGCAATTTCAGGCGAGGGAGCAGCGCCCACGATGGCGGCAAATCCCGGCGCTGTGCCATCTACGAATTCAACCCCGCGTTTACGAAAGATGACGTCATCAGCTGCGCCCAGCCAGATATTGTCGGGCAGAGGGTCTTCCTGCTTCGTGTAGAAGTTCGGGTTCTCTAAGTAGCGGATGGCCTCGATGATCTCTTCTGCGAAGAAGGTTGCCATTCCCGCATCGAGGGCAGGGCCCAAGTAAGGGAGGTGGACCTTCTCTTTGACCAGAGGTGGCAGAAGGGATCTCGTTCTTTGAAGAACGGGTTTCACATCTCCCAATTTCTTGATAGGAGTTCCGAGGATGGCGTAGATAATGGGGAGATAATAGGCCGTATTGGGAAAACCGACCTCCTGATCGGGCCCCCATTTCTGAAGAGCCTCTTCGTATTTCTTCTCAGCCCTTTCGACAATCTTATGAGCTCCCCGAATGGCAGCAGATGCTATGATCTTCGACACGGATAACCTCCCTATAATGATCGTGTCCGTGTCTCGTGTCACGTGTCCGTATACAAAAATTTATTAACGGTCACGGTCACGGAAAACGGTCACGTTTTTTATGTTTTATGCGGCATCCAGTTCTCTTCGTTTGGCCATATCGAAGAGGACCCGATCTCTGGCCTTGTCAATGCCAAGGGCTTTACGCTTTTTGTCAATGTGCTCGATCATCAATTTTGCGGCTTTTACAGGATCGGGTTCAAACCCCCATTTCCCTTTTACACTGTTTTCAAATTCTTCGAAGAGATGTTTCGTCACCACATCGCTTCCTGAGGTTGGCCAGGTCACACCGAATACGGTGAAGACGCCTGAGGCGACGAAATAGTGGCCAATGGCAAGCGCCTTCTCGCTCATCCACTCGAGTGCGGCCCCGGCTGCAGGAAGGTCGCTGATATCATCTCCCAGGCCTCCGTCTTTTACTACGGCAGTGGCTGCCATCAGGATCCGGCTGTTGTCCACGCAGGCGCCCATGTGAAGAACGGGTGGGAGACCGACCGCCTCACAGACTGAAGCCAGACCGTCTCCGGCATATTGCCTTGCAGCCTCCGGCGTAAGGAGACCGCCTTTGCCTGCGGACATGGCACTGCAACCAGTGACCAGACAGATCACATCGTTTTTGATCAGCTCCTTGATAAGGGTGAAGTTGGGATCGTCGTGAGTGACGCGGGCGTTGTTGCAGCCAACCACACCCGCAATCCCGCGAATCCGACCGTTGATGATATTGTCGTTGAGGGGCCGGTAAGAGGCACGGAACATACCACCCAAAAGGTAATTGATCGTCTCATGGCTGAATCCCACGACCGTATCGGTTGTCTCGGAAGGGATGTCCACATTCGGTTTGCGATTCTTAAAGTTCTCGACGGCCTCCAGAATAATCCTCTTAGCTATATCGGGAGCGCGGTGTTCATCGAATTCGATATGAACAGCTCCTTCAATCTTGGCCCTTGGGGAAGTGGTGATCAATTTGGTGTGATAACATTTAGCCACCTGCGCTAACGACTGCATTTCGCACTGGACATCAACCACCATAGCATCGACGACGCCGGTGACAATGGCCAATTCCTGCTGCAGGAAATTTCCTCCCACTGGAATTCCATGGCGCATCAAGACCTCATTGGCGGAGCAGCACATTCCCGTGAGATTGATCCCTTTTGCGCCCACGGCTTGGGCAGCCTTCTGAATCTGGGGGTCGTGTATTACGGTGGCAATGACCTCAGGTAGAACAGGTTCGTGTCCGTGGATGACCAGATTTACTTCATCCTTTTTAAGTACGCCGAGGTTGATCTTCCCATAGACAGGAACAGGGGTTCCGAAAAGAACGTCCTGGAGCTCGGTGGAGATCATGGAGCCTCCCCATCCATCAGCCAGAGCACACCTGGCCGCGGAATAGAGAAGGTCCTGATATTCCTGATCGACTCCCATGCAGGTTCGATGGAGGAGTTCCACCACTTCCCGATCGATCCCCCGTGGAGTAATCCCTAAGTTTCTCCAGATCTGCTGCCTTTTGAGGGGGGCTCGCTTTGCAAGGAGGATTTCACCATCCTGTCTCCCGAATTCAGATAGAGCCTTCTGACCCACATCAATGGCAACCTCCTTAACAGATCGATTTCCGATCTCAACCCCGAGGTCCATGGCCAGTTGGTAGAGTTTCTGCTCGTCCTTGATTTCGAACCCCGGAACCTTGCCTTTGGCTGTGGATAAAAACAGTTCCGTCACCCCTCGTGCGTGGTCGGAGTGAGCGGCTGTCCCCGCGGCCACCATCCGCGCAAAGTTACGGGCAGAGATCGTTTCTGCAGTAGCGCCACAGAGCCCGACTCTCTTGGCCTTTTCGTCCCCCTTCTTTTTGGGAACACGACAGGGTCCCATCACACAGTTTTTGCAGCAGCTTCCTTCTGCTCCGATGGGGCAGGGTTTCATGGCATCGGCCCTGTCAAAAATGGTTTCACAACCATCCGCCTGTGCCTTTTTCAGCATATGAATCGTCGCCGGATCAATACTCTTCTTTTCTATATCAGACATGAATTCCTCCTAGTTCACTCTAATCCCCCTTTATCCCCCTTTGTCAAAAGAGGGTCCCGCGAAATGCGGGATTACCTCCCTTTGGCAAAGGGAGGCGGGGAGGGATTTTAAATGTTTATTAAAAACCGATAACTTACTTTCTTTTCAAATCTGAAATCATCTCCCGGACCAGTTTTATCGCGTCGGGATGTCTCATCACCAAAACATCCGCCCCTGCCAGGAGAAGCATAGTGGCTGTGATGGCTTCCATCAGGATGCCCCTCTTTTGGGGATCACCTAAAGAAGGGGCCTCCTCAGCCGATGCCTTTGCCTCCTTCGTCTTCCATACCTCTTTCGCCAAATTGCAGATGATGGGGAACTGGAGCCTCTCGTCCTGCTGGGTGAGGGCAGCCATCCTGTCCCTTTCCATGACGGAATAGGTATATTCGATTCCATATCCCAATCCACCTGTGGTCGGGTCAACAACGATCTGGCCGTCAGGAATTCCCAAATTTCCGAGGAGGATATTGAGCTGTTTAGCAAGGTTGATGTCGATGGGAGAAGAGGCGATGGCAGCATGTTTGTATCCGATTGCTCCTGCACCGACCTGCTTGTAATTGCTTTCAACTACGGGGCCGATAATAAGGTTCAACCCATCACATACCTCAGCGACCTTTCGAAGGACTTCTCCATCCTTTTCGGCATTTGAGCTTCCCCATACGATCAAAGGGACATTGATCGAAGTAGCCACTTTTTTAACAGTTGCCGCGGCCTCTTCCGCAGACCGGTTCAGACCGTTCGGATCGGTGCTGACAAGTTGGAGGGTGATCAGTTCTGCGCCGTAGGTATCAATACATTTCTTCGCCCAGGCCACTGGATCATTGACCACATCCTTGAAGGGTTCAAGGGCGGTCTCCGGCCAGTCTTCAGGAGGAGTGTCATAAACCTCCATGGCGATTCGGGGAGGATGAGGCATCTCTCCCTCGAAGAGATAAAAGGGATAGGAGGTTCCTCCTCCAATGGTCACTGCTTTTGGTCCATTTCCAAGGGTGACCTCTTTGATCATCCCCGTATAGTTAATCTCGGGCATCTCGAATGGCATGGGGTTTACCTCCGTTTTATCGTGCCTAATCCTTTATAAAAAAATCTTCCGCAAAAAAGATCGTCGTTATACTTTGATCTAAATCCGAAGCACGAAATCCGAAATTCGAAACAATCTCAAATGTCCAAATTTTAAAATATTCCAAAAAAAATAGTTTATAGAACATAAGTTTTGAAAATTCGAATTTGTTTCGGATTGGTCCTAAGAGGACGCTTCGCCCGATATTCGAAATTCGAGCTTAGTTCCGGCTGTGCCGGACTAGGCCTTTGTTTTCCTTTTTTCACTTCCAAACCATTCGTCACTGAACCAGTAACGTTCCCCGGTCTTGAGATAGGCGAGCATCTCTTCCCGGCTTCTCATTTTTCCCCTCCAGTTCATCGGAGTTTCGGGTTTTCCTTCCTCAAAAGTAGAGCCTAAAATCTCCACCTTTTTCCCGTTGAAAGCGACCTTTTCATCCTTTTGATATTCAGCCATCAGGCGCCTCCCTTTAAAAAATTCCCTATATTTTATCGTAACATTCGATCCGAAAGTTGTCCATCCAGTAAAAGAATGGATGGCTGAAAGGCGGTTTCCTCTATCCTTTAATATATCATCCATATTATGACGAATCATTGACTTAAATCAATAATCGGTTTAGAAATATAAATACGTTTCTTATTACAATTCCTCATGGGTGGGGAGTCACCATCAAACCAAGAAAATCGATAACCCCCCTATATTCCCCCCTTAATATAAGGGGGGATGAGGGGGGGGGTTAGGGTTGCGTATAAAAGATTAAGATAGAATAAACGTAGCCATTTATTAATGATAAGGGTCCCGCGAAAAGCGGGATTACCGGTGAATCATTCACTAATTATCGGAACAATACCTAAAAAGGAGGAAATAGATATGGAGCAGTGGCAGCAGTGGTTTCAGGAGAAACAGGTTGAGAGAACGATCAATGCATTGAAGAAGAATAACTTCGAGGCCGTCTTTGTCCCGGATTCCAAAGCCGCCTGTGAAGAGGTGCTGAAGCAGATACCGGATGGAGCGACCGTTGGCGTGGGAGGTTCGGTCACTCTGATCCAGGCGGGATTGCCGGAGGCGCTGGCAAGTCGGAATATCCAGCTTATCTGGCCTATACGCCAGGGTAAAACACCGGGTGAAATTTTTGACCTGATACGAAAATCTTTTTCGGCAGATGTCTTTCTATCGGGCACGAATGCAGTAACCGAAGATGGAAAGTTATTTAACGTAGATGCTACAGGCAACCGGGTGGGCGCGATGTTCATCGGCCCCAGGAAGACGATCATTGTCACTGGCGTTAATAAGATCGTTAAGGATTTAGACGCCGCAGAGAAACGGGTTAAGGAATGGGTTGCTCCCCAGAATGCAAAACGGCTCGGTCGGAAGACCCCCTGCGTTGAAACAGGGGTATGTGCGGATTGTAAATCACCCGAACGAATCTGCAATATCTATGTCACCCTGGCGAAAAAGCCAGTGCGCACCGATGTGTTGGTGATTCTGGTAGGAGAACAGTTGGGAATTTAGGGAATCAGGTTACCAGGGTATCAGGGGGCAGGATATCAGGGTATCTGGATAATCAGGAAGACATAAGATAAAAAATTTTTAACCTGATGCCCGAATGGCCTGATATCCACTTCCTGATATTCTGATATCCTGATAACCACCAAACCTTGTTTCGAATTTTCCTTTTGACCTACTCGGTCAAAAGGATGCGTACATCCACTGCGATAGCTCCTTTTTCAAGGGCTATCACCGGGTTAATATCAATCCCCCCGATTTCAGGGAAATCGACCATCAACTGAGAGAGCCTGAGAAGCATCTCCACAATTGCGTCGATGTCTGATGGTCGTTCTCCCCGCACTCCCTTGAGGATGCTGGCTCCTTTCAATTCAGAGATCATCTCCGCTGCTTCTGAGCGATTGATAGGAGCCACCCGCAGGGAACTTTCCTTCAGCACCTCCACATAGATTCCCCCCAGGCCGAAAAGAACAACCGGTCCAAAAGAGGGATCCCGTTTCGCTCCCAGGATGATTTCCTTTCCATTGAAAATCATCTTTTGAAGGAACACACCTGTTTTATTCCCCGGAGACAGGTTCATCATTCTATCATAGGCTTCTTCCGCTTTTTTCAGGGAGTCGATATGGAGCATCACTCCTCCCACATCTGATTTGTGAGAGATCTCCGAAGAGATGACTTTCATTGCCATCGGAAATCCTATTTTCCCGAGGGCCTGTTTCAAATCATCCTTTCTATAAACCACCTGATAGTCGGCAACGGGAATGCCGTATGCTTGAAGTATTTCTATGGCTTCCGGAAGGAATGGATCCCTTTTGTCCTCGATTGCTTTTTGAAAAATCATAGAAACGCGACTCTTATCAACGGGATAAAAAAGAGGTTCTTCCCTCGATGTTGTCAGTCTTCGGTAGTGGTCACTTGAGATGGCGAGGGCGGTTAAGGCGTCCTCAGGTTCTGTGAAGATGGGGAAGTCAATTGTTCTCTTGATATAAGCCAGTTCTTCCTCATCGGTGTTGTATTGGAGGGCAACCGGTTTCTGATAACGGAAAGAGAGGTCTTTTACAGCCTGGACGAACTTGCGGGAAGGTTCTTTTTCCTCTGCTGTGGCACCGTGCATAAAAAGGATTGAATGGACCACCGGAAATCTTAAAGCTTGTTCGAGAATATTGGTGTAGAGGTCGAAATTGAAGAGATCTCCAAGATCGAGCGGGTTGGTGGGCTGGATCACCTTTGCCCGGAAAAGGCTATGAAACTGTTCCTGAAGTTTTGGATCTGGAGGGAGAAGACGGAATCCATGCCGTTCCGCCGAATCAGCGGCCACCACTCCAATTCCTCCGGAGCGAGAAATGATCACCAGGTTTTTCCCTTTGCAGGGTGGCAAAGAGAGAATCTTAACTGCGTTTACAAAGGACCGGAAATCCTTTGCGCGGATGATGTCAGCCTGTTTCAGGGCGGCATCCACCACACTGTCATCATTGGCCAGTGCTGCGGTGTGAAGCTTTGCAATTTGGCGGCTTCCTTCTCCGGTGTTGGCTTTGTGGATGATGATCGGTTTGGATGTGGATCGGGCAATCTCCATCAACTCTTTTCCCCGCTCGAGGCTTTCGAGATAGAGGCCGATGATCTCGGTCTGAGAATCTTCGATGAGATACTTCAGATAATCGACCTCATTGAGGTCTAATTTGTTTCCCATGCTCACGATCTTAGAAAGCCCGACATTGGCGCTAATCATGAGGTTTGCATACGTGAGAAGAACACCACCGCTTTGGGCCAGAAGGGAAAATTTTCCTTTTATCACTGGTCCTCTTCTCATCTTGACAAAAGGAACGACAAAGCCATTATGGACATTGGTGATTCCGATGCCATTTGGCCCCACGACCCGGATTCCCCATTTCTTTGCCGTCTGATGGACGGTTCTCTCAAGCTCTGCCCCTTCCTCCGAATATTCCCTGAAGCCCCCGGTTTCGATGATGGCCCAGGAGATCCTCTTACGACCACAGGCCTCGATCAGGTCAGGCACAGTTTGAGCAGGGGTGAGGATCACGGCCACATCAATGCCATCGGGAAGTTGATCGACGGAGGTGAGGATTCTTCGTCCGAAAAGGACACTGTCTTTCCTTCCCAGAAAGAAGATTTCGCCATCGAATTTAAATTCGAAGAGGTTTTCAACAATATTTCTCGCAAGGTTATCCGGCCTATCAGAAACGCCGATCACCACTACCGATTTCGGATAAAAAAGCTGTTGCATGAATAATCCTCCCATCCCCTTCACCCCACCCTCTCCCCATGGAGGCTGTGTCACAATCCCCTTTTCGTCATTGCGAGCGACCGGAGGGAGCGTGGCAATCTCAGGATTATCAATACGTTATGAGATTGCTTCGGTCGTTTCACTCCCTTGCAATGACATTACGACACAGCCTAAGGGGAGAGGGAAAGGGTGAGGGGAATTCTCATATTCCCTTCGAAAAGGCTTCGGCATAGCCGGTCAATTCCACATAACCTTTTCCTTTGATGGAATGGCCCTGGTATTTTCCTTCAACCTTAACACTTCCTTCCCAGTAAGTCACCCGTGTTGAGGCGTTGGTGATCAACTCCTGATCCTTCACTGTAGGAGACAAGGTCAATTCGATTCCGTAACGGGGAAGGTGGACCTTCCACCGTGAAGGATAAACTGCATTGCTCTTACGACTCTTCCAATGACTCAGGATTTCAATCCGGAATTCTTTAAGGGGAAGGTGTTCACTTCTTCCATCAGGAAAGATGGCCGTTCCACTGGAATAAGGATCAGGTTTTCCATCTTTATGCCTGATCTGGTAGAGCATTAAATCCACTCCGTTATCGAGCTGAATACTGAACCAATCCCAGCCGACCTGATATTGACGGAGCTGGCTTGAACCGAATTCATGGTCCATCCAGCTCATTCCCAGGACAGCGAGCTCTTTTCCCCTTAAAAAAATCCTTCCTTCGGTTGCTAAACGGGGGATCGAATAGTAGTGAGATGCAAATCCTTCCCCTTCGGCTTTCTGACTGATCCCGTTTTGTCCATGAATGATTGAGCTTTTCCCGGGTGTGAGCAGAAGTTCGATTCCGAAGTCCTTGCCTCCGGCCTTTAAAAAGTGATTCTGCGATTGATACCCTTTCAACTCAACTAACCAATCCTCTATCCATACCCGAAAGGGTTCTTTACTTCCGTAGATTGAAGCGCCGGCTTCGCCAAGACTGCCCCGGCTCATCTTTTCCCTGTATTCAAAATGATTCTTCGATTCATCGGTGAGGGCGAGATGTGCAAAATAGAGATCCTGAATGGCCCACTTCGATTTTTTATCATTCCTCTCCTTTCTCAAACCTGTCCTGAAAAAGGTAAGCTGATAGCCGAAAGACTTTTTATCTTGAGTCTGAAGATGGCCGGTGTAGTACCACCATTCGGTTTTAAATTCGGGATGTGAATAGTGGTCTTGAGGAAACGAAAAAGTTCTTCCCGGCAGCGCCCGTTTGAACTCCTCAGAACATATCTTTACAGGAGATAAAAGAAGAATAAAGAGCAATCCTGAAATGATAATTTCTCTTTTTTTCATGACAAACCACCCTCACTAATACTAAAGAGAATTAACATATTTAGAGTGGTTTTTTATTGTAAAGGCTATCAAGGGGGCTTTGGGGAACACTGATCATATCCCTTATCACATGGGTGTAGATCATCGTTGTCTCCACATGTTTATGACCCAGTAAATTCTGTATCTCCCTGATATTCACTCCATTCATCAAAAGGTGTGTGGCAAAGCTGTGTCTGAGAGTATGCACGGATGCATGCTTGACAATGCCTGCTTTCTGAGCCGCTTCTTTCACGGCATTCTGAATCGTCTTTTCGGAGATATGATGTCGCCTTATCTTCCCACTCCTTGGGTCAACAGAAAGCTTTGATGATGGGAACACATACTGCCATCCCCATTCCTTTACAGCATTTGGATATTTCCGTTCCAGGGCATCTGGAAGATAGACTTCCCCGTATCCTCCAGAAAGATCTTTATCATGAAGTTGCTTGACTTCATCAAGGTGTTTCTTAAGCATGCCCTTTACGGTCTGGGGTAAAATTGTCGTTCTGTCCTTATCTCCCTTGCCTCCCCTTACAAAAACCAGGTTTTGGTCGAAATCTATGTCTTTAACTCTCAAACGGGCAAGCTCTAAAAGACGGAGCCCCGACCCGTAAAGTAACTGAAGAACCAGAAGATTCAAACCTTTTATATGTTTAAACAAAGATTGAATCTCTTCTGGAGATAAAACAACCGGAAGTTTCTGTCCGCGCTTTGCCCTTACTGTTTTACTCATGTCACCAAGCTCAGCTTTAAGGACATCCCTGAAGAGAAACAGAAGTGCATTAAAAGCCTGGTTCTGTGTTGAGGATGAAACTTTTTTTGTCATAGCAAGATAACTCAGAAAATCTCTTACATCGTCCGGGTCCAAGCCGGCAGCTCGAACATCCTTTTTCTTTATTTTTGATGTGTAATCGAAGAACCTTTCAACCCATTCAAGATAGGAACGCTCTGTTCTGTAAGAATAATGTTTGATACGTAGGGCTTGACGCATGTCACAAAGAGCCTTGGAGGCATCAATGGCCCTTTTTTGTGGTTCTTCAGGAGAGAGGGTAGAGGTTTTACCATTCAGAAAATGATGAAAATATAATCGAAGAGCCTCCTCAGCCTGTTTGATCTGCCAATCAGCAATTTTCTTTTGAGATTTCAACTGGTTTAAGAATTTTTGAACCTTCAGATTGAACCCGAGCTCTTGATTGATATTTGAGAATGCAAAGAATCTACTTACCCAGTGAGCGTAAAAAGGCGCATTTTTTGCAGATACGAGAGAACGGGAAATAAGAAAGTCCTGAAACTCGGGTAATATCCTATTTGGCACTTCGGGCTCCAAATTTGCAAAAATACCGATGATATATGCAATGCGTATTTTATGCTATTATAGGGAAAACGCGAAATTAGGTCAATAATTTTGTGCGGTTTTTGCAGAATTTCGTAGACAAAAGCAGGGAAAAGGAGTAAAAAGCTAAGATTAGAAGATCCAATTCCCAGAAAATACGAATTGCGTCTATTAATTGTTGGGCGGCATATCCCCCAATGCCGTACATAATTGAAAGGAGAGTATGAAATGAAAGTGTTCCGCATCTACCTTGTCGTGGCTTTTGTGTGCTTGACCGGTTACACGCTTTTTGTTGGCAGCAATCATGGATGGAACCTTCTTCCCGTCTTTTTCTCTAACATCGCTGAAATGACTTGGTCTGGCCAATTCAACTTAGATTTTATGACCTTCTTGGGGCTTTCAGGTATCTGGGTGGCTTGGCGTCACCAGTTTACCGGTAGAGGAATTGCGCTGGGTGTTGTGGCTTTCTTCGGCGGAATGATGTTCTTGGCGCCGTATCTGTTTTGGGCCAGCGCCCAGGCGAAAGGTGATGCCAAGATCCTTTTATTGGGTAAAGAGCGGGCCATCGGCTGAATCATCGGTCCGTGGCATCAACGGTATGCCGCCCAACAACCGCATCAACTCGGACTGGTAATTCCGCTGCGCTCCATTGCCAGCCGGTTATGCGGAGCGTTATGTGGACAAGTATTTATCACAAACAACGCAGCCTTGCTCATACTTATATCCATGAGTAGGACATGGTTGCTTCTCGTTTTTCTTGCAATAAAAGAATCCAGGTTCTCCCATTGATGGTGGGACAAAATGAGATCCGTATTCTTTACAATTAGGACATCTGTGATATCCAAACGGAGTAGTTTTACTCATAATAAAACCCCACATAACTAAGCAATTCAGGCGATGGTGGATGTCTATCAGATCGGGGGTCGCCTGTAGCCCACGCCTGATTTTATGCGTTCTGTGACGATTAAATGAAGATTATTTGGGCAATATTGATTGTAGTGGTAGTACTTCCAGTGGTTGGAATCGCGGCCTTCGTTGGCTACGACATCGTTCAAGACCGGCAACACGTCGTGTTCACCGAAGAATCAGTTCTGGCCTACACCGATTGGAAAACGTATCCAACAAAACAAATGAAACCGATATTTACACTTGCGGCCAACACTAACGCGAAAGTAAGACGGATTCGCCATGGGAAGGATTACATGGCCATAAAGGTCCAAGGTGAAAAGGGCCAAGTGGGTTGGATATTCTTTGGGCAGTCATCATTCAAGATCAAGAAAGCCACAGAACAACGGCTTCCAGTGGATCGCCGATAAATCCGGCTCCCACTGAAGCTTATCGTTAGGGATATAATAATGAAGAAGCATATTTTCCTATTTGGTATTGCATTACCATTACCTGAAAAGATTAGCTTTCTTCGTTTCTGCACATTATGCGCCACTTTCCTCATCCTCTATATGCCACTCAGCCAGCCTACCCGTGCCAATGATTCAGCAGTAGAAGTTACCCCATCAGGCCTCCAATTCAAGTCCATAAAAGACATCTCGATTGACAAAGAAGAACTAAGCATAAGCAGGGACAGGGTTGAAGTGATCTGTCATTTTAGGAACCAGTCAACGAGCGACATCGTTACAGAAGTGGCATTTCCTATCCCAGAGTATAAGTGGGCACTACTTGGACGATCGGTGACAAACTTCTCCGATTTCATCGTAGAGGTCGATGGGAAAAAGGAGCCCTACAAACGAGAGGTAAAAGCGTTCGCAAGAGGAAAGGACTGTACCCAAATTCTCACAGACATGAATATTTCTATTGTCGACTTTGGGAAGTACGAATCTGGTTTCGACCCTGTCATGAAAAGACGCTATGTCACCTTTGTTGACCGTCTTAAACCTACGGATAAGAAGACACTGATAGACTTAGGAATTCTCAGGGCTTTTATAGAAGCGGAACCAGACGTTGTATTTCCCGATTGGACAGTATCGATTAAATACCATTGGACCCAGCGATTCCCCGCTAACAAAACGTTGACTATAAAGCACTCCTACGGTCCATATGCCGGATTTCGTTCGTTCTGTGCGCGCGAAAGTGATGATATAGAGTTCTTGCGCAGGCATGCCTGCATCAACGAAAGCTTTGTCTCTTGGATGAGAAAGAACGGCGCTATGGGTAGTGATTGCCCTTGGGGATTTTGGGTCTCCTACATTTTGACTACCGCTAATAACTGGCATGGGCCGATAAAAGACTTTCGTCTGACCATTGAGAAGAAAGCAGATGAAGAGGTCAGCACCTGTTTCGATCCGAGAATCCGCCTAACTGGAAACAACCGCTACGAGTCACGGGTTAGGAACTTCGTCCCGGAAAGGGACCTTAAGGTGTTCTTCTTCTCCTCCAAAGGAGAGGTAAGTCGTTAATTCCGTCGCGGGTCAGTTGAAGATACTAAAAGGACACAAGGAGTATTGATTCCCTAACAACTCAATCAAGGCGACGGGGAATAGTCCCGTCGCCTTTTAGTGGAGGTCAGTGCCCCCGCGCCTTATTTCTAGCGTTATGTGGACAAGTATTTATCACAAACAACGCAGCCTTGCTCATACTTATATCCATGAGTAGGACATGGTTGCTTCTCGTTTTTCTTGCAATAAAAGAATCCAGGTTCTCCCATTGATGGTGGGACAAAATGAGATCCGTATTCTTTACAATTAGGACATCTGTGATATCCAAACGGAGTAGTTTTACTCATAATAAAACCCCACATAACTAAGCAATTCAGGCGATGGTGGATGTCTATCAGATCGGGGGTCGCCTGTAGCCCACGCCTGATTTTATGCGTTATGTCAAGAATGTAAGGTAAGTCAAACAATATGAACAAGAGCGATCTCGAAGCCCTCGTGGATGTTAGGGTTAAGGAAGCAAAATTGCTCCTCGACAATGAATGTTACGAAGGAGCATACTATTTGCTAGGATATGCGCTGGAATGCGCAATCAAGGCCTGCATCGCTAAGCAGGTAAGGGAGCATGACTTTCCAGACAAGCAGCTCGCTAATGCCTCCTACACGCATAAGTTAAGTGATTTATTGGGTGTGGCAGGCCTAAAGCAGAAGTTGCAGGAGAAGGAAAAAACTGATGAAGACTTCAAACTCAATTGGGCTGTGGCAAATCGGTGGTCTGAAGATGCAAGATACGAGCATACCATTGAGGAATCCACGGTAAAGGACTTTTTTGAAGCAATCACAAATAATAGATCGGGGATTTTATTATGGGTAAAGAATTGGTGGTAAGAGACGTTTTGTCGGAGCAGATGATTGATGCTGGGGCGAAGCTTGTTGAACGGCTTGATGAATCACTGTCAAATGTTCAAGCTGCGCTTTGGGTATTTCTGCCAGAAGAAAAAACATGGGAAATGATAGTAATTTCACCTTTGGTGAAAACTGATGGGCCAAGAAGCTTTTATAAGCGCATTTTGGAAGCGAACAAGAATGCCGACGAGTCGGAGTCAATCATTTCATTGAATGATATCAAGGTCGCAGATACTTCTAATCCCTTAATCAACGTACTTAGGATTGCGATATCTACAGGGAGGGGAATTACGGGAATTCGATTCTCGAAAAACACCATAAATGGGACCTTTATCGAAGACTCCTATATTTACAGAATAAATATCAGCACATAACAACAGCATCAACCTGACGCGGATTAGCCGCGTCAGGTCTTGGGCAATGCTGATTGCCCGCGCAGGTTATGCAATTCATTATGCAAAAAATGAAAAGACATATTACCTCATCAGTAGCTCTTTCGATAGGCTTCTTTGGTTTATCGCTGATACTGTCCGGCGCTCCAATGCGAGTGCATTTGGTCGATGCCTTGTCATTCGTGATTGCATTTACTATTCCGGCAGCTCATATTACGGAATTAGAAGACGTAAAGAAAAAATGGAAACGGATCGTAGTCTATTGGTTCTCTGGCACAATCGTCTGGTTCTTTATGATACCCCTCGTTGTTGTGAAAGCAGATCTAAACGTCCAGCGTCTGGCACTCTTACTCGGTTCATCGTTTATCGGATTAATGGTCTTTATTGCTTTACATCTGCTGATTCTAAGGATCTCACCAGAGAACAAAACAAGGGAAAACATCGCATAACCAATCAATCAAGGCGACGGGGGATAGGCCCCGTCGCCTTTTGTTGGGGTGGTTGCCCCCGCGCCTTATTTCTATCGTTGGGGCATGAATAAGAATATATTTCAACATTTCTGAATATCCGTTATAATGGAATCAAAGGAGAACAATCTATGGCCACAGAATATACCGCAATAATAAAACAAGAAAGCGATTGGTGGATAGGGTGGATAGAGGAGGTTCCAGGTGTAAACTGCCAGGAACGTACCCGTCAGGAATTGGTCGAAACCTTGCGGATAACCTTGAAGGAAGCAATTGAATTTAATCGCCAAGATGCAATCGCCTCCGCTGGGGCGGAATACGCTGAAGAGAAGATAGCCGTACCTGCATGAAGAGAACTGAACTTCTCAAACACCTTCGAGCACATGGCTGCGAATTCATCAGAGAAGGCTCCCGGCATTCATGGTGGGGAAATCGAAGCCTGAACAAACGCTCATCCGTACCACGCCACACAGAGATCGATGAAGGTCTTGCTAGAAAGATATGCAAAGACCTTGGAATTGACCCAATAAAATAAGCCCTAGCAAGCGGCTCCACCAGATTGCCAATAAACCCGCAACCGGTGAGCCGTAGTGTTAAGCCACAAAAAACATATTGACAAAAGGCACACAATGTCGTAATTTCTTCATATGAAGGTCTTTCAATGGGATAACGCGAAGAATGAATGGTTGAAGGAAAACAGAGCAGTATGTTTTGAAGAAGTCGTTATCTTGCTGGAACGGGAAGACGTTCTCGAAATAGTTAACCACCCAAATCAAGATAAGTATCCAGGGCAAAAAATCGCAACAGTGAAGATTGGTGATTATGCCTATCTCGTTCCTTATATGCAAGAAGGGGATGAGATATTTTTGAAGACTATCATCCCAAGTAGAAAAGCCACCAACAAATATGTGAGGAAATAAAATGAAAAAGACAATGTTAGATGAGGAAGAAAAAGATATATTAGAGTCATACGAACGTGGGGAATGGAAATCTATTAAGAATCCAAGGGCAGAAATTAGAAAACTTCGAGAGTATGCAAGGAATACACTGCAAAAAGACAAGAGAATAAATATTCGAATGGCATCAAGAGATTTGGATCAAGTACAGGTTATTGCTGCTCAAGAGGGGATTCCTTACCAAACGCTGATATCCAGCATCATTCATAAATATGTGTCGGGGTATTTAATAGAGAAAAGGAGGGCTTAACAAGCGGTACCACTGGATCGCTAAGAAATCCGGCTCCCGGTGAGCCTATCCGTTATGGGAAAAATGAGAGGAATAAAGAGATATGGATACTGAGATGCCTCGTCTGGATAAAACGCGACTTACTGTCTCTTCCCTTGATGAATTTACGGAAGAAGAACAATATTGGCTGTCCCGTGGAAAGGCTGACCGCTTGAATGCAATCGAGATATATCGAAGGATGGTTTATGGCACAGATAGAACTACATCCAGACTTCAAAGATTTCTTGAGACTGCTGAACTCACACGGCGTTAAGTACCTTGTGGTTGGCGGGATCATTAAAGTTGAAAAGTTTGTTCAAGAGGATAAACTATTTGAAAAACCATTAAAGTGCACAAGAAAAATTGTGGTCAGGGAGGAAAAAAGAAATACCGTGTTTCCGTTGCCTGACCGTACTCTACTCTACCCATAGCCATAGATTTGACACTGCCGTTAACAGTCAGGTTTTCTTATTCCTTTGTAAAGATCGCTTCTACTACGTGATCACTTGTGATATTGTTGAGCGTGTAAGAGTTCAGCGCGCCCACCGACACCTTGTCTACCAGGACTTCGGAAACACGGTACCCAGGAAGTGGGATAATCTGGAACCTCCTCTTCTCGCCGTGGAAGGCTTTGATCGTCCCTGAAGGATGGATGACCCCGTTCACGGGAAAGGGGACACGTATCGTATAAGTTTTCAGCGAGAACGAGGCAGTGACCGTCTTGTCCGCCGTCATCGTGACCAAACAGGTCCGCGAGGATCCTGAACAGCTTCCGCTCCAGCCCGTGAAAATCGAATTGACCTCGGGAAGCGCATCAATCGTCACAGACGTCCCCTTTTTGAAACGGATTCCCGCGGGCGAATTCGTTACCTTTCCAAATCCATTTCCTGTCCTTCCGATGGTCAGGATATACTCCGGGATGACCTCAGGCTGTGCTACGGGAAGGGGCGGTGTCTGGTCCGTTGTGGTCACGGACTCCTGCCGGGCATCCGGAGTTCCCGTTGGGGTGCCCTGACCAAAAACCCTGTTGCACGGTAAAAACAGGAGGACGACCAGACTGAATAAGGATATAGCTCGCACTGGCACGTTACACCATTTCATAACGTTCCTCCTTTTATTCACGCACGACAACATGTCTTCTTGTGCCCTCGAACCGCTCTATGGCGGTCTTCATGCTTGTCCTCATCCTTTCGATCGACCGGGCCAGCCTGGCAACCTCAACTTCTCCTTCCACATTGACGGTCACATCGAGATCGCCCATGCTGATTCGGTCGGCCACGTCCGACAGAAGGCGGATCGGCCTAATGGCCGAGGATGAATATGCGTAAATGACGCTGAGAAGCGCGCCAAGGTTGGCAAGCACGATGACCAGGAAAAGCAAGAACCGGTTTCTGTAACGCGTTGAATACGCCTCCTGCATCTGGCCTACCTTGCTCAGGATCGTACCTGCTGGTTTCCCGAATTCGTCGATGTAAGTGGTAGCGGCCACGACTAAGTTCGTCCCTTCCACCGGGACGCTGAACATATACTTCGGGCGCACCTTCCCGTCGACGTCCGTCCAGTCGTAGTAGCCGCCGGCTGGCTTGCGCAGCCCCGCGTCAAGGACCTTCACAAAGTCTGGCAGTTTGTTGGCGAGGCCGTGCAAATCGGTCCCCACGATCTTTGGGTTGACATGAAAATAATTGATGCCCTTGTCGTTATGAACTGCGGTATACCCAGTTTCCCCCACTCTCTGAACCGCGATCTCTTTGAGGCGCGGATCGTTGATCAGGGAAGCACCCGTCAGGCCAGGGGACAGTTCGAGGTAGATTTCGATCTGCTTGGCCACGCTCTCAGCTCTTGCCTGAATAATCTGTTCCCCCAGTTTGTTGAGAGAAGCGGCAGATTCTCTCACGCTCGCTGAGCCCAGTTCCTTCAAACTGTCTGACCCGAGAGCCCTGATGCTGACAAATGGCCCCACGCTTACGAAGAGCAAAGCAGTGATGATAAGGAAGGCGACAAGGATGGGGACGAAGATTCCAATCATGAGCTTCTCCTGTAACCCCAGCTGGTTCATTCGCTGCCTGAGTGATGTCTTCATCCTGTGGAAAAAACCTGACCTCTGTTTCTGTTTATCTATCATGGACAGATCCTCCTATTCCCAACGATTCAAACGTTTTCGATTACGGGAAGCCAGGCAAAATACATGGCCTTGTCAAACTGATCGCGCTTCTGTTCCTCTGCAATTTGATCACTTACCGTCCTTATGAAACTCATCACACGGCGTTTGGGGAACGCATCCCGAGATTCCTCAAACGCCGCCAGCGTATCGTTCATGATGACCCGCGCAATCGGACCCAGCACCTTCTTGAGCTCTGTCTCTACGGTCACGAAGAAGGTCTCGTCCACATTCCCCCCCAGCTGAGCTTCTGGAGTTTCGGTGCCTTCTGCTTTCTCAAGTAAACCCATGCCAACCATCTCGCAAATTGTGATCGATACGTCGAGCACGCTCCGCCCAAGCAGGTCGGCAATATCGGAGACAGAGCGTGTTCCGTTGCATAGTGCGAGCACGCCCCACTGTTTGGCCAGAATGGTCCTATCGGCCCCACCGTTGTCCACAACTATTGAAAACATCCCGTCGGAAGAAGTCACCACCTTCTTAACCTCCACCCATTTCCCTTCCCGATGAGCCCAATTGGACATCAATCGATCAGTAGGCGTGGACACGGTTCTTTCCTCCGGCGACAACTGCCAGTTGAATGTGACTCGGCCGTCATCAATATCCATGATGGCATTGAGTGCTTCTTCTCCAACCACGTTGTCGTTTTTGGCGTGGACGATGCTGCCTCCCTCTAAATAGAGCTCCGCCTTGGCCTTTCCCCTGATGATCACCATACCGGACTTCTTTCCGCACACCAGGGATTTTACGAGGTCAAAAAGTCTTTCCTCCGGAAGATTTCCGATAAAATCGTTTGGCATATGCCGTCTCCTTTCCCGCCGATCGCCGAACAGACCAAGTGGGTGGCCAGAGAAATTCCTTTGGGAAAAACCGCTGAACCCTTAGTTTTTTTGTGGCCCTATTGAGGTTCGGAAATGATTTGTGATAAGTCGGGTATATAACAAAGAGGATAGTCTGTCAAGAAATTTTGCCCGGAAGAATTACACTCGGGGGACATATCTAAGTGGACCTTTTAATCAGATATGTATCGTCCACAGCATCTAAACTCAAATAGGAGGATGAGAATTGTGGGTCGGACCAAGGCAACCCATCGATTTAATACCCAAATCTTAGTGATTGCCGGGACCCAATTTTGATCACTTAGGATTTTCTTTCTCTTAGAATTTGCTGGTGCAATTCCTTGAAATCCTTTGGAGGGATGGCATCAGACTTTCTTACCAGTTTTGCCGCCCCGAAGGAGCAGGGGACCGCACAGACCCCGCAACCGATACACCACTGCTGATCGACGACCGGGAAATCACCTTCCATCCGGATCACTTTGACCGGGCAAATATCCACGCACGCCCCGCACCCTGTGCACAGTTCCTGATCCGTATCCCTGAGAAAGTAGGTGGCCATCAGGACATCCCTCGGAATTTTCTTTCTTCGGATCGTCCCTACGGACCAGCAACAACACCCGCAGCAGTTGCACGTATGTTTGATCCCTTCACGGGCATTGTCAACCATGTGAACCAGGCCTGCTTCTTCTGCTTTCCTGATAATATCGAGGGCCTCCTGTTTGGTAATCTCTTTTCCAATCCCTTTCTCAATCAGATATTCTGCCAGCTCATCATACTTGATACAGTTCTCGAGGGAGTGGTTACATTGTCTCTTCCCCAGCAACTGGGCGGTTGCCCGGCAAGGGCAGTTGACCAGGGCGATTTTGCGGACCTTCTTAATCAACTCTTCCATCATCTCGAATGGGAATACCGCATGGCTTTCGGGTTCAAAGGATGGGGTTGCAGGGACATAACGAAATGCCTTTGTCTCGGTCTCTCCATAGGCTTTCCGGAGTTCCTCATTGCGGGCATATTTGCTGATCAGTTCCGCCATCCTTTTTGCATTTGGGGCGTCGAGACCTTGCCAGAAAAAGGTCTGGGGAAAACCATACCCGAATTGCTGAAGGGCATACCCCATTTCCCCATTCTGCAACCGTTTGGAATAAAGAAGTCCCCGCTGAGCTAAATTGGATAGAATCTGGTCCAATTGATCCTGCGGGATGTTCAGATGGGGCGCGATCTTTGACACGGGGGCGGGCTCAAAAGGGATCGTCTTCGTGGGAATAGCTAAAGCTACCTCTGCTTCCTGTGGAGTGAAATTCTCCTTGAGGATATCAAGAAGTTCCTCTTTTTCAGGATAACCCATACCCAAAGAAGCAAGGTGTTTCGCTAATTGTTGATAGATATTTTCTTCCATGTTTACCTCTCTAAAAAAAGGGCGTTGATTTAAATTCCAATCACCAAATCCCAAATTCCAAATAAGCTCCAATCATCAATGACCAAATAACCAAAATAAAAATACATTTAATAACAGCCATTGGAATTTGATTATTTGGTTATTTTCGCCTCGCTTCTTAATTCAGAATTCATAACTCATAACTTATCATTCATAACTCACAACTGCTCTTTATTCCATCCTCAATGAGTCTACCGGGTTTGTTCGGGCAGCCCTTCGGGCAGGGATAAAGCCTGCAATCAGTGAAGCTGCCATCACCATCACCCAGAACTCGACCAGCCTCATCACAGGGATGGTGAACTGGATGGTCCAGCCAAACGATTGTTTGTTGATCACATAGATGAGGAGGATGGAGAGGAGAAAACCGCAGATAAGGCCAAAGAGGATGCTGAAGAAACCGATCAACCCCGCCTCGATCAGGATGGTCTTATGGATCTGGCTCCGGAGGCCGCCAATGGATCTGAGGATTCCTATGTCACGCTGCCTTTCGATCACCAGTCCATTGAGAGAGTTGATGATTCCCAGGATGGCCACGAAGATGGCGATCAATTCGAGGGCATAGGTGATGGTGAAGGTCTGGTCAAAGATCTTGAGGATCTCATTTCGCAACTCGCGATGAGAAGCCACAAAGAGTTGATAGGGTTTGGAGAATCTTTCGCGGATCACCTCTTTAAATGAGTCAAGAGAAACCCCTTCATTCAAGTAGATTCCCGCGCTATGGAACGTTTCATCATTCCAGAGGGGCTGAAAGATGCGCCTTTCCATGAGAATCATTCCCCAGTCGGAGGAATAATCGTAGAAGACACCGGAGATTAAAAAATCCCTCCCCCCCTGTGGGGTGTTGATTTTGATCCGGTCGCCGGCATCGACCCGATGCCGGAGCGAAAAACTTTCTGTCACCAGAATGGATTGGCCTGAGGCAAACTGGTTCAGAATCGTTTTAGAATCTCCGTGGGTAAAGCGGATTATTTTCAGATCGAGAAAGACCTCACCATTGACAGAGGCGATCAGAGCGGGTTGGCTCTGGTATTCAACCTCCAGTGCCCTGAAGGAATCGACTGCTTTAACCCCGGGAAGAGAAGGCAGTGCCCTTGAAACCTCGATGGGAAGAAGGGCGGAGTAGCCTGTCAGAGAATAGGAACCCGGGAAGATGAAGACATCGCCATTGAGCGACTGCTCCACCCAGAGATCGACTGTCTTTCTGAAACTGAGGATCATGATGGAGATGCTGACAAGCATGGAGAGGGCGGTCATCAGTGCAGCGATCGTGATCATTGTTCTTGCCAGGGAGTCCCTGAGATACCGGTTGGCAAGATTGCCCTTCACGCCGAACAGAAGATTGAGAAGGGGTGAAAGAAACCGGCTGAACAGAAGGGTGAGAGAAGGGACCAGAAAAGATATCCCGATGACGATGAGAAGGGCAGCCAAGAAACCGAAGATAGGTTTCTGATCAATGGGGTTCTGAAGAGCGAAGATCAGCGAGAGGATGAGGAGGCCAAGGCCAATGAGGTTGAGGAGTTGGAGGCGAATCTTAACCTTTCTTTCAAGCGTTCCGAGAGAGAAAGCTTCTTTGGGTGAAATCTCCGAAGCCTCTTTTGCAGGACCGATTGCAGAAAGGACCGAAGCGAGACATCCTAAGAGCCATCCTGCGATGAGAAGGGCAGGGGAGATGATCAAGTCTTCTGTTCTCACCAGAATATAGAGCGAGGTGATGGTTCTTGAGACGAAATAGAGCATTACTTTTGCCAGACCGATTCCCGCTCCTATCCCGAGGAGACTTCCTAACCCTCCGATCAGCCCTGCCTCGCATAAGAAAAGGCTGAGAACCTGCTGCCGGGTGGCGCCGATGGACCGGAGGATTCCGATCTCCCGTCTTCTCTGAATGACCGAGAGGGATATGGCGTTGTAAATTAGAAACATACCAACCACGAGAGAGATGAGACTGAGGGCAGTTAAATTGAGATGAAAAGCGGAGACCATCTTTTCGATTTGACCGCTACGGGTATCGGAACGGCGGAGTTCGGTGCCCGGAGGAATCACTTTTTTCAACCCTTTCTCCACTTCGTCGAAAGAGACCGATGGATCGACCAGGAGATCGATCCGATCGATGAGTCCCACCTTCTCAAGCGCCTCCTGTGCAGCGGCAATATCCATGAGGCCGAAATTTCCCTCCAGAGACTTTGCCGGTCCTTCCATTTTCAGGAGATGTGTAATATGGAGGGTGACCTTCTTTGAGCCGAAGATGATGGGCAATGAATCCCCTTTCTTCATCCTGTGCCGGTTGGCCAGTTTTTCTGTGATGGCAATGGCATTGGGGTCTTTCAAAAACTGGAGATCCTCTTCTGAGGATCCATAAAACTGATAATCTCTGAAGGGCTGATCGCTGAAGATATCAATCCCGAGAAGGTAGAGGGGTTCCCCAACGGGTTGGTCGATCTTTGAAATGAACTGGATGATGGGTGTGGCGGCCTTGATCCCAGCCACCTTTTTGACCTTGAGGTAAAACTCCTCGGGGAAACCCCTTCCGGAAGAGGTGACCTGGAGTTGTGCCTTCCCTGAGACATGGTCCACGCTGTCGTTAAAGGCTTCAATGGCAGTGTGGATGGCCATCTGAACGCTGACAAAGACACTGACACCGAGGCAGATTCCAACGATGGAGAGGAATGTCCGCCCCTTATTCAGGGCAAGATGCTTAGGGGTGATGGTTTTGAGGAGGTGAATCAGAGCCATCCATTGAGCCTAAAATTCGAAATCCGAATATCGAATTTCGAAACAAATTCGAATTTTCAAATTTACAATGACCTAAACTTTTAAATTGTCTGTTTTGAATTTTGGATTTTGGTCATTCGATATTGTTTCGAGCTTCGGGTTTCGTGCTTCGATATTAACGGGATTAAGGTTGGTCCACAATGATTCTTCCATCTTTCATTCTCAAAATCCGATCTGTCATGGCTGCCCCTTCCGGGCTATGGGTGACGAGGATGATGGTTTTACCCTGTTCCTCCTTCAACCTGCGGAGAATCTCTAAAACCTGCCTTCCGGAAACGGAATCGAGATTACCGGTGGGTTCATCAGCCAGAATCAGGTCCGGATCATTGATCAGGGCGCGGCAGATGGCGACCCTCTGCATCTCCCCACCGGAAAGTTCGTGGGGTTTATGATGCCTCCGCTGAGTGAGGTCCATTTCAACAAGGAGGCGATCGATTTTTTCGTTTAACGAATTGGCTCCTTCTTTTAAGAGATGGGGGAGGGCGATATTTTCTTCGAGGGTGAGAATGGGGAGAAGGTTAAAAAATTGGAAGATGATGCCGATACGATTTCGGCGGAATAGGGTTAAACTCCGGTCGTCCATCGCAGAGAGATCTTCACCATCGATAATCACCTTGCCCTGGTCGGGCGAATCCAATCCTCCGATCATATTGATCAGGGTCGATTTTCCACAGCCGCTTTTGCCGGTGATGGCTAAGAATTCATTCCTTGCAATACTTAGATTGACATGATCGAGAGCGACGACCGCATTGGCATCCAAGCGGTAGGTTTTTGTAACTTCGATAAGTTCAATAAAAGGTTCTTTTCCCATAAACAAAAAAGAGCAGGGGGTATATCCCTACTCTTTTTATATATAGGTGGGAATAAGAGATTGTCAACCAAGAAGCGAGGCTTTCTACTCTTGGCTATATTTCTTTAAATGTTTAACGAGGATGATGAGCATTAAGGGGATGATTGCTCCTACAACGACAACGGCTCCCCCGACAACATAAATGCTTGGGCCTATGTCTTCGACCGTCCGTACGACCTGCATCACGGCGATAGAGACCATGGCTGCCAGGATGCACATCAAGATAATGATACTCACTATGTTAGCGGCACTCAATTTGATATTCATGGCTTCCTCCTTTGTCTAAGGGATGACAGAAATGAATGTTTCATTTGTGTCGAATCTAACAGGTAGCCCGTCTATCAAAACTCGGAATTCCCTTTGAACTTATTTCTTTACAGGCACGGGCTCCATACCAGTGACCACGACCTCTTCTTCAACTCTCTCTTTCTTTAATCCCATCGAGACTGTCGTCCCGATGAAGCTGAAGAAAAGGATTGCCGCTGGAATCAGTTGAAGAAGAATGATCACCGCACCAATGGCCACGAAGACCCAGAGTGCAGCTCCAGCCTCTTTAAACTCAACGGTCCGAGCAAACGCCGGTGTAGCAATAAGTGCCATCAAAACTCCTACCATTCCTGTTTTTACCATCTCTCTTGTTCTCATCTCTTATTCCTCCTTTTTGATTTTTGTTAACGTCACTCTTTTATATTGCATTCTAAATGCCAACGTTAACATTTTTAGAATAAATTTTATAATACTTTGATTTTATTAAATTTTTTAAAATAATATATAAATGAAAAAAATTATATTTATGACTTAATGTATTTTTAAATTATGCATTATCCGAGGTACGTTTTTATGGTTATTCCATAACTTATTAAAGTAATTACATATTTAATGGATATAATTAATATGCATATAAATTATTTTTATATTCGTCTGATTTTCCTTTCTGTTACCTTAAAATGGATCCTATCTGCTTAGCGGGTTAAATATCCCATACGCATGGAGAGGGTAATGGAGGAGGGGTTTAGCTATATTCCATTGTTGGAGGGTGACAAAACTGCAATGGAACATTATCTTATATTTACCCTGTTAGAAAGCCCTGCTGCTTTCTCCGTGCGAAGCACTGTTTCTATCGGAGTGTGAGCCTTCACGTTAGAAAGGGGAAAGTTCTTCTAACGGGGTTTGCTGAGGAGACATATTAACAAAGGATCAATTTAAATTTTGAATAAGAGTTGACGGTATGAAAGAATTGAATTTATAATTAATACGATTTCTGAAAAGACCAGAAATCTCTGATTACACCGATTAGATTGTATTGAAATTTGATAAAAATCTGTGAAATCTGTTTTTAAAATCATGTTAATCAGAGAGCGAAAAGTAGTTTTTTAAAGCTCTCTAAAAAAATTCTGGGGGTTTTTTTATGTGGGACTACACAGAGAAGGTTAAAGATCACTTCTTGAATCCAAGGAATGTGGGAGAAGTTGAGAACCCGGATGGGACGGGTGAAGTGGGGTCTCTTGCTTGCGGGGATGCCCTGAGACTCAGCTTTAAGCTGGATGAGCAGAAAAAAATCAAAGAGGCAAAGTTTAAGACCTTTGGTTGCGCCAGCGCCATTGCTTCATCCTCTGCCCTGACGGAAATTATCAAAGGGATGACGCTTGAAGAAGCAGAAAAAGTCACCAATCAAGATATTGCTAATTACTTAGGGGGACTTCCCGAAGAAAAGATGCACTGCTCGGTGATGGGAAGGGAAGCACTTGAATCCGCCATTGCCAACTATCGGGGGCAGAAGGTCGTCAAAGAAGATTTTGAGATCGTCTGCAAATGTTTTGGTGTGACAGATCGAGAGATCATCAAGGCGATTCAGGAGAACGACCTGAAAACCGTGGAGCAGGTGACCTATTATACGAAGGCAGGCGGCGGATGTGCACAATGCCATCCGAAGATCGAAGCCATCATCGAACAAGTGAGAAAGGAGATGGAGAAAGAAGGGCTTGCCCCCAAGCCTGAGAAGAGGAAGCTGACGAACATTCAGAAGATCAAACTGATCGAAGAGACGCTGGGAAGAGAGATCGTTCCTGCGTTGAAAGCAGATGGAGGAGATATCGATCTGATCGATATAGATGGGAGCAAGGTCTATGTCGCATTAAGGGGAAAATGCTCTTTCTGCCCCAGCTCAGAATTTACATTGAAACAGTATGTTGAATCGAAACTGAAAGAGTTTGTGAGCGATGATCTTGTGGTGGAGGAGGTCAAACCGTGAAGACTGTTTACGTGGATAATAATGCGACGACTCAAGTAGCTCCCGAAGTGCTAGAAGCGATGTTGCCTTACTTCTCGGAGTTTTATGGAAATCCCTCAAGCATGCATTTCTTCGGAGGACAGGTTCAAAAGCAGGTGAATGAAGCGAGGGAGAAAGTTGCTGATTTTTTGGGAGCGGACCCTTCGGAGATCGTCTTCACGAGCTGCGGAACCGAGAGCGATAATGCAGCCATCTTCGGGACGCTGGATTCTTATCCTGAAAAACGTCATTTCATCACCTCCCGCGTGGAGCATCCTGCGGTGATGAATGTATCCTCCTATTTGAGCCGAAAGGGATACCGAACCACAGACATCTCTGTCGATCGAGAGGGACGATTGGATCTCGATGAATTGAAGGAAGCGATTACAGATCATACCGTGATTGTCTCCTTCATGTATGCAAACAACGAGACTGGAGTGATCTTTCCCATTGATGAGATCGGCCAGATTGTGAAGTCCAATGGAATCCCCTTCCACACGGATGCAGTCCAGGCCGCAGGAAAGATCCCACTCCATATGAAGAAGTCAACTGTGGATCTGCTTTCCATCTCCGGCCATAAACTCCATGCCCCCAAAGGGATTGGCGTTCTTTATATTCGAAAGGGAACCAAGTTTTCTCCCTTCATGATCGGCGGCCATCAGGAAAAAGGTAGAAGGGGAGGGACGGAGAATGTCCCCTATATCATCGGCCTCGGGAAAGCATGCGAACTGGCGAAGAAGCATCTCGAAGATGAGAATACGCGGGTCCGGGCATTGAGGGATTATCTCGAATCGAAAATTCTGGAGAAGATTCCGAATACATTGGTCAATGGGGATTCGAAGAACCGGCTTCCCAATACGGTGAGCGTCAGTTTTGAATATGTGGAGGGAGAATCGATCCTTCTTCTTCTTTCTGATTTGGGGATCTGTGCCTCATCGGGTTCTGCCTGCACTTCAGGCTCACTCGAGCCTTCTCATGTCTTAAGGGCGATGGGCGTTCCGTTTACAGCCGCTCACGGCTCCATCCGTTTCAGCCTCTCCATCTATAACACCAAAGAGGAGATGGACTATATCATCGAACATCTCCCCCCCATCATTCAGAGGTTGAGGGATATCTCTCCCTTCTGGAAAGACTACCTAAAGAGCCAAGGAAAGAAATAAATTTAAAATAATCGATTCTTCCAGTTTTAGGAGAGGGTGCATTCCTTTGTAACCCCTCCCCACCTCCCCTCGGTTTCGAGTCGCAACGACTTAATGTAAGGGGAGGCTGGGTGGGGTTAATATAGATGTGTAAAAGAGGGATACAAGGGGAGGTTACCCACTCAATACCCAAACAATAATATTATTATAATTTACCTGGAGAAAAGCACAATGGAGATTCGGGGACTTTCTGCGCTGGTGACGGGTAGCTCTGGTTTCATTGGGGGCCGTTTGGCAGGGCGGCTGGCTATTGAAGAGGGAGTGCACGTTCGAGCGATGGTTCGGAATGTGAAGAAAGCAGAGCGACTGCGAAAGCTTCCACTTGAGGTTGTTCAAGCCGATCTCCTCGATCTTGGTTCGTTACAGAATGCCGTTAACGGATGCGATCTTGTCTTTCATTGTGCTGCCATTGTCCGTGAGACTGGAGACCGGAATGAGTTCTTTCGCACTAACGTGGAAGGTACGGAAAATATTCTGAAGGTTTCGGGCGAGGCTGGAGTTAAAAAATTGATCCACATCAGCAGTGTGGCTGTCTATGGGATGAATCCACCGGAACAGGTGGATGAAACGACTCCCTATCAACCCTGCGGGAATCTCTATTGCGACACAAAGATCGCCGGAGAGAAGGCGGTATGGGCATCTCATCAGGAGGGAAGGCTTCCTGTTGTTGTCATGCAACCCGCCAATGTGTATGGTCCAAATTCGAACCCATGGACTATCCGTCCCATCAAACTGGTCAATTCGGGGCAAATGATCCTCATCAATGGTGGAATTGGCCTTTGCAACTATGTCTATATCGATCATCTCATCGATGCTACACTGGCGGCAACGAAAAACGACCAATCCATAGGGCAGGCCTATTTGGTCAGTGATGGGAATCCCGTGATGTGGAAGGAGTTTTTTGGATACTATGCCCGGATGGCTGGGAAGTCTAAAATTAAATCCGTGCCCGAAGGAGTTGCATGGATTATTGCATTAGGGATGGAATTGACTTCAAAATTTTCGGGCAAGCCACCCAAAATCTCGCGCGAAGCAGTCAGATACCTGACCCGCCAATCTCACTTTAGCATTGAGAAAGCGAAACGAGAACTGGAATATCAACCCCGTTTTTCTCTGGAAGAGGGAATGAAGCTGACCGAGCAGTGGCTCAGAGAAACCGGCTACCTTCCTAAGGTTTAAAAGGGTTGCTTGAGTTGTTCCCCCATGCAGGTTTTCAATAGGCAATCACTCCAAAGATATTTTCCAAAACAGCTCTTGACAATGATACCATTAATGATACTATAATGGATATGGCTAATATAGATGATATCCTCGCACAAATGAAGGGGAATCCCAGAAATGTCCGGTTTAGCGATTTGTGCAAAGTGTGCAATCATTTTTTTGGAGAACCCCGCCAAAGCGGGAGCAGTCATCGAATTTATAAAACCCCGTGGCAGGGTGATCCCCGCATCAATATTCAAAACCATAAAGGAAAGGCCAAAGCATACCAGGTGAAGCAAGTGCTGCTGGCTATCGAGCGGTTGGAGGTAAATCATGGCCCTGAAAAATGATAAGTATACTTATCGGGTAACTTGGTCAGAAGACGATCATGACTATGTTGGGTTGTGTGCTGAATTTCCTAGCCTGAGTTGGCTGGCCAAGAAACCAGAAGTCGCTCTCAAAGGAATCCGCAAGTTAGTAAATGATGTTGTAAACGATATGCAAAAAGGAAATGAAGCTATACCTGAACCAATCGCTTGCAGGCATTATAGTGGAAAATTCATTATTCGGATTCCCCCCCAAGTCCATCGAAAACTTGCAATCCAAGCAGCCGAGTCGGGAGTCAGTCTAAACCGCCTTGCCAGTTCAAAATTAAGTCAATGAGGTAAAACGGACCAATCAGCAATCTTACCCCTTGGAAGATATCTCTCCGAGTGCCCCTCCCTTTTTCTAATGAATGTCCGCATGGTAGCTTTGGAGGGAGCGGACGATTCCTTTTCCCCTGCGGCATGCATCAATGCCTTTGGCAGCCGCAATGGCTGCGGCTAACGTGGTGATGTAAGGGATCTTATATTTGATCGCTGCCTTTCGAATATAGGAATCATCCTCCTTACTGAGCTTACCGCTTGGCGTATTGATGACGAGCTGAATCTCCCGGTTCATAATTCCATCGACAATGTTGGGACGTCCCTCATGCATCTTGAGGATAGGTTCGGATTCGATCCCGTGTTCTGCGAGAAACCTGTGGGTGCCATTGGTTGCTCTTATTTTAAAACCCAATCTGTAAAATTCCTGAGCGACATCGAGAACTGCCGGTCTCTCCTCTTGTGAAACCGTGATTAAAACCGTCCCTTCGGAAGGAAGCACCTGCTGGGCTGCTTCTTCTGCCTTAAAAAAAGCGAGGCCAAAGGAATCTGCCATCCCTAATACCTCTCCGGTGGAACGCATCTCTGGGCCTAAAACGGGGTCCACCTCGGGAAACATATTGAAAGGGAAGACCGATTCTTTGACGCCGAAGTGTCTGATGAATTTCGGTTTGAGATTGAGAGAGCCCAGTTTTTTACCGAGCATCAACTGGGTGGCGAGTCGTGCCATCTGAATGTTGCAGACCTTCGAAACGATGGGAACCGTGCGTGAAGCACGGGGGTTGGCTTCAAGTACATAAACCCGATCGTTGGCAATCGCATACTGGATATTCATTAACCCGATGACATTGAGTTTGATGGCGATCTTCTTCGTATAGTCATAGATGGTTTCAGAATGTTTGGGCGGGATGCTAATGGGCGGGATGACACAGGCAGAATCTCCGGAATGGATGCCGGCGAGCTCGATATGCTCCATCACTGCCGGGACAAAGGCACCCGTTCCATCGGAGATGGCATCTGCCTCGGCCTCGATGGCGTTTTCCAAAAATTTATCAATCAGGATCGGCCGCTCCGGTGTTATGCCCACAGCCGCTGACACATACTGTTTGAGCATCTCCTCATCATGAACCACTTCCATGCCCCGTCCTCCAAGGACATAAGACGGCCTGACCATGAGAGGATAGCCAATTCTCTCAGCCACCGAAATCGCATCCTCGAGATTGCTGGCCATACCTGATTCGGGCATTGGAATCCTTAAATTGGCCATCATCTGACGGAAGTGATCGCGATCTTCTGCGAGGTCAATCGTCTCGGGTGATGTCCCGATAATCTTGACTCCGGCCTCCGCCAATTCATTCGCAAGATTGAGGGGAGTCTGACCTCCGAACTGAACAATCATCCCTTCCGGTTTTTCTTTTTCATAGATACTTAAAACATCCTCCACGGTAAGCGGTTCAAAATAGAGTTTGTCGGAGGTGTCATAGTCCGTTGAAACGGTCTCCGGATTGCAGTTAACCATAATGGTCTCATATCCGAGATCGCGCAGTGCAAAGGCGGCATGGACACAGCAATAATCGAATTCAATTCCCTGTCCGATACGATTTGGCCCTCCTCCCAGGATCATGATTTTTGGTTTGTTACTGACCTTTACCTGATCCGGAGCATTATAGGTTGAGAAATAATAGGCGGCGTTTTCGACACCGCTGACTGGCACAGATTCCCATCCCTGAACCACACCCAAAGAGATGCGCCGTTGTCTGATCTCTTTCTCAGAGAGACCGAGGAGTTTCGAGAGATAACGGTCTGCAAAGCCATCTTTCTTAGCCTTAATCAACAATTGGTCTGGGAGGGTTTTGCCTTTATACTTAAGGATCTTTTCTTCCAGTTCCACCAATTCTTTCATCTGCTCTATAAAATAGGGTTTTATATAGGTCTTATTGTAAAGGTCCTCTACGGTTGCGCCTTTGCGGAGAGCCTCATACATGATGAACTGCCTTTCACTCGAAGGTTCGGCTAAAAGGGCCATGAGTTCATCAGGACTCTTTTGATGAAAATCTTTAGCAAAGCCAAGTCCATAGCGACCGGTTTCAAGAGACCGGATCGCTTTCTGAAGGGCTTCCTTGTAAGTTTTTCCAATACTCATGACTTCACCCACGGCGCGCATCTGGGTGCCGAGTTTATCTTGGGAATTCTTAAATTTCTCAAATGCCCACCGGGCAAATTTAACCACCACATATTCTCCTGATGGAGTGTACTTTTCCAGCGTCCCCTCTCTCCAGTAAGGGATTTCGTCCAGAGTCAAGCCGGCAGCTAACTTTGAAGAGATAAGGGCGATGGGGAAACCCGTTGCTTTGGAGGCGAGGGCAGAGGATCGGGAGGTCCTGGGATTGATCTCGATGACCACCACCCGGCCGGTTTTGGGATCGTGAGCGAACTGAATGTTGGTACCACCGATGACCTGAATGGCCTCGACAATGTCGTAGGAGTATTTCTGAAGACGTTTCTGTAATTCTGGAGAGATCGTAAGCATTGGAGCTGTACAATAGGAATCTCCAGTGTGGACGCCCATAGCATCCACATTTTCAATAAAACAGACGGTGATCATCTGGTTTTTGGAGTCACGGACCACTTCGAGTTCCAATTCCTCCCATCCGAGGACCGATTCCTCAACGAGGATCTGACCGACCAGACTCGCCGAGATACCACGGCTCGCGACCGTGCGCAATTCCTCCACATTATAGACTAACCCTCCGCCTGTCCCCCCCATGGTGTAGGCAGGGCGGATGACCACTGGGTAGCCGAGTTCTGCGGCAATCTCCTCAGCTCCTTCCACGCTAAAAGTAATTTTGCTTCTTGGTGTTTCAATGCCTAACCGGTTCATGGTTTCCTTAAAAGCTAAACGGTCCTCTCCTCGTTCAATGGCATCAATATCCACGCCAATGATCTTTACCCCAAACTGGTTAAGAACGCCGGTCCGTGACAATTCCGAAGAGAGATTCAAGCCTGTCTGTCCCCCAAGGTTCGGAAGCAGGGCATCGGGCCGTTCCTTTTCAATGATGTCCCGCATCCTCGGGAGGTTGAGCGGTTCGATATAAGTGGTATCCGCCATGCCCGGGTCGGTCATAATCGTTGCGGGATTCGAATTGACCAGGACGATCTTATATCCAAGGCCCCGAAGGGCTTTGCAGGCCTGGGTGCCGGAATAGTCAAATTCGCAGGCCTGACCTATGATAATAGGACCTGATCCGATGATCATCACTTTCTTGATGTCGTCACGTCTCGGCATAAAGATTCTCCTTGGGGCAGGTTGTAAAGGTAGTTGATGGGAACTTGATTTGACCGATGGAAGTATAGTTTGGCTAAAGGAGTGTGTCAAGACAAAAAGAGAGAATTATTTGAGGTAGTTATCCGCATCCACTAAAACGATTTGTAACGGCCTTGATAAAGATGGCCCCTCTGGTCATGCTTCCAGTTGTAGTAAGAGGTATAGGAGATATTGAAATGGCGCATCAGTTCCTGGAGGTTGCCTGAGGGGGTTTTGATAAGGAGATGGAAGTGGTTAGACATCAACACATAGGCCAGGATTTGGGTCTGATAGATATCGCTGGATCGCTCCAGCAGGTCCAGAAAAGCGACCCGGTCAGCATCGGTTGAGAAGATCGCCTGGCCGGAGTTTCCCCGGCAGGTGACGTGATAGTAGGCGTTTTCGTATTGGATGCGTAAGGGTCTGGCCATTGGGAGGAGTGGTATCAAAAACGCCAGGTATTGTCAAGTATAAAGATTTGACCCCAAAGTATTTGATTTTTTGTCAAGATTTTTTATGGATGGGTGAGAAATGGGGTTATTTTTTCTTAAATTCATTCCAGGGGTAGTCGATCAGCTCAAGCAATACCCCGTTTGCCTCTTTGGGGTGGACAAAGGCAAATTTGCAATCGCGAAAGGATCTTGGCCCTCCGATGAACTTATACCCTTTTGCCTTCAGTTCTTTTATTGCCTCTTCCGTGTTATCCACATTGAGGCTGACGACCATCACCCCTTCGCCCCTTTTTTCGATGAATTTGGCGACATCCCCATCCGGGGTTGTGGACTCCATCAGCTCGAACCCCACTTCGCCCAGCCAGTATCTGGCCACCCTGATCTTTTCAGATTCATCCACATAGGGGTCATCGGGTTGGGGTTTTCCAAGGATAGGTTCCCAGACTTTTCTCGCTGCCTCAAGATCCTTCACGGCAATACAGATGTGATCAATTTTATTTACCTTCATCATTCACCTCGAATAACTCCCCCTCCCCCCTCTTAATTTAAGAGGGGGAAATTCCTCCCCTTAAGTTAAGGGGAGGGTAGGTGGGGTTATGTGTATACTATTTGAGACTATTAAAAACTCACTTTATATTTTTCATTCAAATAGGCCATAGATTCATCAATCGCATTAGCGGTGATGTCCAGGTCCTGGTCTGTATGTCTGTAGCATATATAGCTATGATGGTGCGGGGTAAAAAAGATTCCCCTGCGGATCAGTTGAGTGTAAAACTCATCGCGCCTGGCCCGATGGGTTTCTCCCTTATCCTTCTTAAAGGTGATGAAGAACATGGGGGCAACGCCGCTTATTTCCGCTCCAACAGGATACTTGTCAATGATGGATTGAATCTTTTTCAAAAAACCTTCGCCCCGTTCCCATATCTTGGCAAGGACGTTGTCACGTTCCAGAATTTCGATCGTCTTCAGCGCAGCAATAAAACCATCACTGTTCGGGAAGAAGGTCGAGGAGATAAAAAGCTTCTGTGCCGCAGCCATCATCACCTCAGCCTTCCCTGTCACGACGCTGATGGCATATCCGTTGGCCATGCCTTTTCCAAGGACAGACAGGTCAGGAGTGACTCCATACAGTTGCTGTGCCCCTCCCAACCGGAGCCTGAACCCGGTGCGAATTTCATCGAAGACTAGAATGGCGCCATACTTTGTAGCTAATGCCCTGACCCCTTCGAGGAACCCGGGCTTCGGCACATCCATCTTTTGATGGAGGGGATGGCCAAAGGGAGTCATAATGATGGCCGCTGTCTGATCGCCATGCTGTTTCATCAAATCCTCGAGTTGATCGAGGTTGTTATATCGAAACTCATAGACATCCTCGTAAAACTTTGCGGGAATGCCTCCTTTCATCTCAACGCACCAATCATGCCAGCCGTGGTAGCCACAGCGCATCACTTTGATCCGGTTGGTATAAGCCCTGGCTATGCGTATGCTTGCGGTCGTGGCATCGGACCCAGTCTTTAAAAAGATACTCATTTCAGAGCAGGGGACGATCTGGCTCAGTTTTTTTGCAAGCTCGTTCTGATACCTCTGGGTCAGTGTGAAGCAGAAGCCTTTGTCTCTGATCTGTTTTGCGACGGCCTCATCCACCTCTTCTTCTCGATAGCCCAGGATAATCGGTCCGTAGCCACAGAGGAAGTCAATGTATTCATTTCCATCCACATCGGTTAATCGGCAGCCCTTGCCATATTCGAGATAGATGGGATATTCGCCTTCGATAAAATCGCTCGGCTTTCTGGCGCCCAGAACTCCTCCGGGGACCAATTTCTTTGCCTGCTCAAACAGCTCCAGACTTTTCGTGATATTCAGTTTCTTAGCCTCTTTCATGGAAGTTCTCCTCATAATTGAATTGACATAGACATTTCCGCCAGAGGCGGATCCGCCACTGGCGGAGAAAAATCTCCTATAACCCCCCTTCCTCCCCCCTTAATTTAAGGGGGGAATAGAGGGGGGTTATAAGAGGGGTAATTCCTCCCTTTGGAAAATGGTTCGGCATGCTCACCATCCTGAGCCTGTCGAAGGAGGGAGATTAGGGGGGATTTTACAAATAGATGTCTTTACCATTTTGTGACTGTTCATATATCAAATCCAAAGTTAAATTGCCATTATGGAACTGATCGTTTCCGTCTGATGGATTTTGGCGCCTCTCTGAATTAATTCGGCAAGGAATTTATCGGGATTAATACAGCCTTCTGGAGCAACGACTCCCTTGGCTGTCACATCGCCGGCATTGAGCATGAGGGCTGCAATCGAGGCAGGTAGTCCGGTGCCTGGCGCCATCCTTCCAGCCATGTCCGCGGTGTAAGTCACCCTTTGCCCTTTCCTTTCTCCTTTTACGATCACTTTCAAACCTGAGGATTGAGGTCCTCTATCTCTGTTGTTAGGGATAGATCCCCAAAGCTGTAATGTCAGATCATAGGGTACTATCTTCGTTCCTTTAACCTCCACTGCTTCCTGGCCGAGAAAGCCTGTCTCTCTCTGTTCTCGAATGAGCTCGTCCACCCATGCCGGAATGAGCGCACCCTTGATGATCACATTCCTTACTCCTTTGATATACCGAGGGATCGTCATGGGTTGAGGATGGCCGACATAGCGAAGCTTACAGATACCAAGGGGATCGAGGAACTCAGCCATCTCCTCACCGGTGCCTCCCTCAACATATACCAGCTTACCGTCCAAATACTGGGGGATTTTGCCGATGGTCATATGAAGACCATGATCCCAGGCTGCACCTGAAAGTTCGGCAATACTGACAACCCAGAATAAGTGGATCTCATCCACGCGGTCCAGTTTATTTGCAAACCATTTGACGATGACATTGTTCGTTCCCGGATCCGATCCCATTCCTGTCAGGACGGTAATTCCTGCTTCTCTGGCAGCGCGATCAATATCCGAAGCAAAAAGAATTTCTGTTGCCTCGTAGTCATCGCAAATATCGATATAATTGACCTTGGCTTCAACCGCAGCCCTGGCTACGGCAACCGCTGTTTTGTAGAAGGGGCCTGCGCAGTTGATAGCCACATCTGCACCGCTGATGGTTTTAACCAGACCGTTATGATCGTTGACATCGATTTTGGTAAGCGACACTTTCCCGCTAGCCCGCAACTTCTCCTGCACTCGAGCCGGATCAATATTGATGTCGCCTAACATCACTTTCTTAATCTGGTCCTGTTTAATGAGGTCACGGGCGACCCCCTGACCCATTCCTCCTGTTCCGCCTAAAACTAATACCTGCATTCTCTTTTCCTCCTTCTTATTGTTTCAGTTCACTCAGTTCGGTCCTTTTTCTTTTTCTCTTCGATGGCCTTCAGTATTTTATCCGGCGTGATGGGGTACTCGTGGAAATAGACGCCCACTGCATTGGAGATGGCGCCACAGTAAGCCTGCGCCGCGCTCATGGCCACAGACATGCCTGCCTCTTTCGCACCATAAGGGCCTTTGGGGTCGATGGTTTCGACGATGACGTTATTGATCTTCGGCATATCGATCGCCAGCGGCACAAGATAGCCGAGTTGCGTAGGAGTCAACACCCTGCCTTCATGCCACTGGAGGTATTCTGTCAACATTCCACCCTGTCCCCCCATGGCAAGGCCTCCTTCAAACTGTCCTTCGACGACCTTTGGATTGAGCGCGAAACCCACGTCCTGTGATGCCGTCACTTCCAGGACCTCCACCTGGCCTGTTTCGGGGTCAACCTTCACCTCACAGATGACCGTGCCGAAAGAGAAGGTCTCTGAAAGCTGGCCATAGGGATTTTTAACCCACTCGCGTTTCCAGTCTACCTGAGGCCAATAGGAGCCTTCTCCGCTAATCGATTCGCTTCGAGTCAGCGCCATGCGGACTACCTTTGCGATGCTCATCGATTGTTGGGGGTCTTTCGTCACAAAGATCTTACGGTTCTTCGCACTCAGCTCCTCCTCGCCGACTCCAAACTCAGCGGCAGCAACCCGGAAAAGCTTTTTCTTCACGTCCTGCGCGGCAAGGCGAACGGCATTTCCTCCGATGAAGGTCTCACACATCGAGTAAGACCCCGGATCACTGGGAGTCACTTCTGTGTCAGCACTGATGAGCTGTATGTCATCCGGGGCGAGTCCCAGTTCTTCCGCAGCGATCTGGACGATCATGTGATCATTGCCCTGGCCATTATCCACAATGCCGGTAATGACTGTCACGCCGCCATCTTCATTCAGCTTGATAAAGGCCTGTGAGCCTCCCCTGATTCCCATGGGAAAACCGGTCTGCACGGAGTTGCAACCAATGCCAATGCCGTGATAGGGCGGCAATTTTCCGAACTTTTCTTTCCACCTCGACACCTTGGCTGACTTCTCGATCGTTTCCGTAAGGCCACAGCTTGCCACATAGGATTTTGTCGGCGTGTAGTCGCCGGTCTGCCGGGCATTGCGAAGCCGCATGGTCAGCGGGTCGATTCCCAGCGCTTCGCCAAGCATATCGAGCTGAATATCGACGCCACAGGCAAAAGCCCTGCCATGGGTGCGAAACATGCCCCGGATGGGTTTATTCGTGAGAACACGGTAGCCATTATAGCGGACGTTCTCCATCCGGTAGGCCTGCTCCATGCAGAGGAAAGGCACAGAGGTCGCGATAGGACCCGTGGAGCTGTAGGCGCCGCCATCCATGTGGCAAGTGATGTCACGAGCCACCACCTTTCCCTCTCTGTCAACACCGGTCTTTATTTTGGCGATCATCGAATGGGCCTGACGCGTGCAAACGGTGTTCTCCTCCCGGGTGTAGACGATCTTCACCGGCCGCTGGGCCTTCTTTGCGAGGAATGCACAGATCACGTCGGCAGGCGATATTTCAGAGCGGCCCCCGAAGGCGCCGCCAATGGTGATTTTGCGCACCCTGACCTTGTTGAGAGGGATTTTGAGCACATTCGAGAGGGGTTTCGCCTTCAGATGGGGCCCGGCGTTGGGCATCCATATTTCAAGATTTCCCGCATGGTCGAACTGGGCCGCCACCGCATAAGGTTCGGCCTGGAAATAAGCATCTTCCGGCGCAGTAAAGGTATCTTCCCTGACGAGATAGGAGTTGGCAAACCCTTTCTCAACATCTCCCACGTCAATGTGGACATGGATATTGATGTTGTTCGGATAGACATCGTGGAGTTGGGGGGCGCCTGGCGCAAGAGCCTCCTCAATAGTAAAAACAGCGGGAAGCGCTTCATAGGTGACGTCGATGAGCGAAAGCGCTTCGAGCGCCGTGTCTTGATCGACGGCAGCTACTCCAGCCACCTCTTCCCCCACATAACGGACCTTCTCCGTGGGAAGAAACTGCTGATCCTGGGTGTATTTAAACACTCCCCACTTGTCTCCACCCATATCCTTTGCCGTGACAACGGCTTTGACGCCAGGGAGTTTTTCAGCTTTTGAAGTATCGATCGCCACGATCCGGGCATGGGCATGGGGTGAGCGCAATATTTTTCCGACGAGCATCCGGGGCAGAATGAGGTCAGCCGCGAAAAGAGCCTCCCCTGTTGCTTTATGGGCAGTGTCAATCCGTTTCATATCTTTTCCGATATAGGAAAATTTTTCCATGGCCTACCTCCCCTCCTCGGCAACGGACTTGATTGCCTCGACAATTTTCGCATAACCCGTGCAGCGGCATACGTTTCCTGAGATGGCATAACGTATCTCAGCTTCGGTGGGCATCGGGTTTTCTTTGAGGAGTGCGAAAGCGGTCAGTATCATACCGGGACTGCAGAATCCGCACTGGATGGCGTGGTGGTTGACAAAGGCTTCCTGAACAGGATGAAGTTTTTCACCCACACTGAGTCCTTCAATGGTCGTAATCTCTTTGCCTTGGACTGCGATCGCGAGCGTGAGGCAGGACCGAACAGGCGTTCCGTTGATCAGTACCGTGCAGGAGCCGCATACCCCTTCGCCACAGCTCTCTTTTGTTCCGGTAAGGTGAAGATCATTGCGGAGCACCTCGAGAAGTGTTCGGTTGGGATAGGTCACTACATCATGGGTTTCATTATTGACGTTTAGGGTGATGGCTATTTTCTTCATCTCATTCATATCACATTCCCTCCTTGATCCCGTCCATCGCCGCCGCAATTGCCCGTTTCGCCAAGACGCTGACCATCTTCCTCCGGTAGGCGCCGGGCAATTGGAGATTATTGACCCCTTCAGTCTGTTCGTATGCCCTCTGAACCATCTTCTCTACATCCGCTTCGCCTGATGGTCCATCAATCACCTTCGGAGAGGCTCCAGCAGCGCCAATAACCAAGCGGCAGGTGGTGTCCTTTCTATCGTTTGTGACCGAGACAAAAGCGGCTGCTGATGCCAGTGGGTAATCAACGCTTCCACGGAGTCGCAACTTTCGGTAGGCAGAGCCGCACAGGGTCTTGGGTTTCGGGATGATAATCTTTGTCAGCAATTCATCGGCCCCAATCGCCAAAGGGGTTATTCCGGTTCCAGTAAAAAGTTCCGTTATCGGAACCGTGCGTGTAGAGCCCTTTTTTTCAAGAACACACCTTGCATCGAAGGCGATGAGGGCCGGTGCCATGTCACCCTGGTAGACACTGAAGCATCGGTTACTCCCTTTGACCGCCAGACATACCGTCCCACCTCTCTTGTGACAGCGTTCAAGTCCGTTGAGCACCATTCCGGACTGGTCATAGTACATGCATCGCGTGTTCTGGAGGAGGTTACCTCCTACCGTCGCCATGTTGGTGATCGTCGGTGACGCTACCTGGGAGGCGGCCTCCGAGATCGCCTTGAACCTTTTATTGACGAGCGGCGCACGGGCAATGTCTTTTAGCCGGGTATTGGCGCCGATGACGATTTCGGTATCGTTTATGTCGACCCTGTCCAGGCTCGGGAGATTTCCAATGTTCATCACGAAGGCAGGCTCAATCAGCCTCAACTTCATGTGGTTTAAAACCTCAGTGCCACCTGCCACGATCTTAATCTTCTCTTTATGAGTAGCGATCATGGACAGCGCTTCTTCCACATTTATGGGTTCAAGGTATTGAAAGGGCGGTAGCCTCATAGGTCCTCCAAAAATTGAAACATTCATTTTAGATGGATACTGTATACGAAATAGATACACCTTTGTCAAGGCAACCCAGATAGTGCTGAGCTCCATACAGTGCATCTTAACTTGCAAGTTGCATAAAGGGCCATGGGTAAACCGCTCTCCAACGCTTCGAATGGCGGTTAATTTGATGTCTTAAGGGAATCGCTGGACTTCACCAAAGGTGAATTCCAGTATGGGTTAGAAACGTGAGTGCCCATTGGTCTGAAGTTTCGCCTCGAAACGTTTCCAAACAGTTCACCCATGTCCCTTTAATTCAATTATTTGCACCCATTAAAAGGCACCCATTAAAAGGCACCTTGTCAAGAGAAAAAGTTATCCTGTAACGAGGTAACAGCATTTTTAACTACCTCGAATCGAGAAAGACATGTTATCTGGACAAGCCCCGAGGTTGCCATCTGCACCAT
>VGRY01000035.1 GCA_016875195.1 Deltaproteobacteria bacterium | reverse complement strand
CGGGACAGAAGAACACCGGAAGGCCATTGAGAGATTTGGCGTCTGTGAACTCCACCGCAAAACATTTCGGGGCGTCAAAGAATATTTATGATGAAGGGATGGGGAGACGGGGAGAAAAATTTGTAGCACCCTCATTGATTGAGGGCAGACTTCGTCGGCAATGAATGCCGACGCTCCAAGAGAGACTTGATTTGGGAAATAAAAGAACGATGCAGAAAAAAGAACTTGGCCAGAAAGGTGAAGAGATCGCCCTTCGTTTTTTAAAGAAGAATGGTTATCGCATCCTCCAGAGGAATTATGTTTGCAAGATGGGCGAGGTTGATATCATTGCAAGAGAGAAAGACACCTTTGCCTTTATTGAAGTCAAAACGAGACGGTCCACGGCATTCGGCCCTCCACAGATGGCGGTTAACCAAAAAAAACAGGAACAAATCTCTAAAGCAGCCCTCTACTTTTTGAAAGAAAAGAGGCTCGAAGAGGCAAAGGCCCGGTTTGATGTGGTCGCCATTCTTCTTGGAGCCAAAGGTGAGGAGATCGAACTGATCAGGGACGCCTTCGATTTACAATATACATGATAAGTTTTTAAAATCTCTTCTTCAAATTCCAATCATCTTTTTCTTTATTCGCATTTAGGCCTCCTTGATTGCCATTTAGCACATCATTCTATTTTTAATGGACGGAAAGGATGAACAAAGGGAACAAGCTTGACTTGAAAAGGAGAGATTGAATCAATTAAGATTAATTCGTTTACACTTTTTTCAGACATATGGGTGTGGGGATGAATAAACTTTACTTAGGCATTGATGTTGGCTCCGTCAGTGCAAATACGGTGATCCTGAACGATCAAGGAGAAGTGTTAGAAGAGCATTATACCCGGATCAAAGGGCAGCCCCTCAAAACAGTACAGAGAATCCTGGAAGAGATTCTTGGCCGCATACCACCAGAACAATTTCACAGCATCTCATTTACAGGCACCGGAGGAAAACTTTTCTCTGAACTCCTCGGAGGTCATTTCGTCAACGAGATCATTGCCCAGGCGAGGGCAGTTCAACATTTTTATCCTGAGATCCGGACCATCATCGATATCGGAGGAGAGGACTCGAAGCTGATTTTTATCGAAGAGGAAAAAGGACATTTCAAAATCTCCGATTTCTCAATGAACACCCTCTGCGCAGCTGGCACCGGTTCCTTCCTGGATCAGCAGGCGAGTCGGCTTGGCTTCACGATTGAAGAATTCGGCGAAATCGCCCTTAAATCAAAAAACCCGCCTCGCATTGCAGGCCGATGCAGCGTCTTTGCAAAATCGGATATGATCCACCTCCAGCAGATCGCCACACCGGATTATGACATCGTGGCTGGTCTCTGTTATGCCCTGGCAAGAAATTTCAAGAGCAACATCGGTAAGGGAAAAACCTTTGTCAAACCCGTCTCCTTTCAGGGAGGAGTAGCAGCCAATGTAGGAATGAGGAAAGCATTTCAGGATGTCCTGGAACTCTCGGATGGAGACTTGCTCATCCCCAAATATTTTGCCTCCATGGGAGCCATTGGGGCGGTTCTGGTCACCCGGGATAACAAACAGCCTAAAAAGGCAGAAACCTTAAATGTAGCAGCCCTGAAGGAATATTTGCTTCATCATGAAGAGAAAGAGGTACCCCTTCAACCTCTCTGCCTTTCATCGAATCATTTATCACCCCCACCCTTACCTCGGTTTCGAGTCGTACCGACCTCCCCCATTCCGCCAGAGGCGGATCCGCCTTGGGCGGACAAGGGGGAGGGGAATAAGATCGAAGCCTATCTCGGCCTCGATGTGGGTTCCATCAGCACCAATCTTGTGGTGATTGATCGGAAAAAGAAAGTTCTTGCAAAACGCTACCTGATGACGGCGGGAAGACCGATTGAAGCGGTTCGCACTGGACTTCAGGAGATCGGCGCGGAGATTGGCGACCGGGTGGAGATTAAAGGCGTTGGGACGACCGGTTCAGGACGCTACCTCACTGCCGATTTTGTGGGCGCGGATCTGGTCCGAAATGAGATCACCGCCCAAGCCACAGCTGCCGTTTACATCGACCCGGCAGTCGATACGATTTTTGAGATTGGCGGTCAGGACTCAAAGTATATCAGCATCGACAACCGAGTGGTCGTCGATTTTGAGATGAACAAGGTATGCGCTGCCGGGACAGGCTCTTTCTTAGAGGAACAGGCAGAAAAACTGGATATCTCGATCAAAGAGGAGTTTGGGAAACTGGCCCTCTGTGCCGGAGAGCCGGTGAGGATGGGAGAGCGATGCACGGTCTTCATCGAATCAGACCTTGTCCATCACCAGCAAAGGGGCGCTCCCAAGGACAACCTCGTTGCCGGTCTCAGTTATTCCATTGTCCAGAATTATTTGAACCGGGTGGTTGGAGACCGTCGCATTGGAGACCGGATCTTCTTTCAGGGAGGCACGGCTTTTAACAAAGGGGTGGTGGCTGCCTTTGAGAAAGTCCTCGGAAAAGAGATCATTGTCCCTGAAAATCACGACGTGACCGGAGCTATTGGAGTTGCTATCCTGGCCATGGAAGAACGGGCCTGGGAGCGTTCCGGATTTAAGGGGTTCGACCTCAGCCAGCGCCGTTACGAACAGACCTCGTTCGAATGCAAAAGCTGTCCTAATCTCTGCCTTATCCGGAAGGTGAGCGTCGAAGGCGAAAAACCTCTCTTCTATGGAAGCCGTTGCGAGAAGTATGATGTGATCAAGCGGACTAAAGGGACTGACCTTCCCGACCTCTTTGAGGAGAGGGAGAAGATGCTCTTTGCCTCTTATGAGAAGGAGGAAGCTCTCCCAGCCGATGCCCCCGAAATCGGAATCCCAAGAATTCTCTACCTCCACGAGATGATGCCCTTCTGGAAAGCCTTCTTTACGGAATTGGGTTACAGGGTCGTCCTCTCCGATCCAACGAATAAGGAGTTGATCCGGAAAGGAGTGGAGAATGTTGTTGCAGAGACCTGTTTTCCCATCAAGGTAAGTCATGGCCATGTTCTCAACCTTCTCGATAAAGGAGTGAAGCGAATCTTTCTGCCGTCCATTGTCAACCTCAAATCGCCCCATCCCGAAATTCCAATCAGTACGGCCTGTCCCTATGCACAGGCCTTTCCCTATGCAGTCCATTCCTCCATCGATTTTAAGAAGGATGATGTCCAAGTCCTCCAGCCCATCTTTCATTTCCGTTTCGGAAGAGATCATCTGGAGAAAGAGCTGATCGATTTTGGAAAATCACTCCAACGGGGGTCGAAGCAGGTAAAGAGGGCCCTGGGCAAGGCAGAGAGGTTTCAGGCCAAGTTCTACCAATCGCTACTCAATAGGGGAAAGGAGATTTTGAATCAGATCGACCCTGATGAAAAAGCGATGGTGATTATAGGAAGACCTTATAACTCCTGCGATCCCGGAGTCAATCTTGAGATGCCGAAAAAGTTGAAAGACCTGGGAGTCCTTGCCATCCCCATGGATTTCCTTCCCCTCGATTCGGTCAAACCGACCAAAGAGATCCAGGAGATGTACTGGCGATACGGACAGAAGATCCTTTCTGCCGGAAAGATCATCAATGAAGACCCAAGACTCTACGCGGTCTATATCACCAACTTCGGTTGCGGTCCGGATTCCTTTATCAACCATTTTTACAGGGACCTTTCGAAAGGGAAGCCTCATCTTCAATTGGAGATTGATGAACACAGCGCGGACGCAGGCGCCATCACGCGCTGCGAAGCCTTTCTCGATAGCCTGAAGAATGCAAAGAAGACAAGGCCCAATGGTTTGGAAAAGGAAAAACCTAAAACCGACCGGACGAAGAAGATTTATATCCCGTATATGTATGATGGAGCCTATGCAGTGGCTGCGGCCTTCCATGCCTGCGGCGTGGAGGCAGAGGTCATTTCCGAATCGAGCGAAGAGACGCTTTACTGGGGAAGGAAGCTGACTTCAGGGAAGGAGTGTTATCCCTGTATTCTGACGACCGGCGACATGGTGAAGACGGTTAAAGACCCGAACTTCGATCATGAGAAGGCGGCTTTCTTCATGCCCTCTGGAAATGGGCCGTGCCGGTTTGGGCAGTATCACCGGTTCCATCGACTCGTCTTGGACGACCTGGGTTTTCAGCATGTCCCCATCTACGCTCCCAATCAGGATGAAACGCTTTACAATGACCTGGGCATCATGGGTTCTCAGTTCTCACGTCTGGCCTGGCAGGGCATTGTTGCCGTAGACCTTCTGATGAAGAAACTCCTCGAAACCCGTCCCTATGAGAAGGAAAAGGGAAGGGGCAATCAGATTTACGCGGAGTCATTGAATAGGGTGTGTGAAGCGATCCGGACAGGAAATGATCTAAAAGAAGCGCTTCACAAGAGCCTTGGGCGTTTCGCCGAGGTTGAGGTGGAGAGTCCGGGGACAAAACCCCTGATCGGGATCGTGGGAGAGATCTATGTCCGTCTCAATCGGTTCAGCAACGAGGAGGTGGTCCGGAAGATCGAACAGTTCGGAGGAGAGGCGTGGATGGCGCCCATGACCGAATGGGTCCTCTATGTCAACACCATCTCCAAGAAGAGAAGCCTTCAGAAAAAGTCGTTTTCCAATCTCTTAAAAGTTTTTCTGACGGACTACTATCAGAAGAAAGACGAGCACCATCTGGAACAGGTATTTAAACGCCATCTCAGAAATTTCGGCGAACCAAAAACCCGAACGATCTTCAAAAGAGCAAAACCCTATATTGATTCCTCGTTTGAGGGAGAGGCCATCCTCTCCATCGGAAAATCGATCGACTTTGCAAAGAGGGGGGCAAGCGGAATCGTCAATATCATGCCCTTCACCTGCATGCCAGGAACGATTGTAAGCGCCCTGTTAAAGAGATACCAGGAGGAGCATAATAATATTCCCATCCTCAACATGGCCTACGATGGACAGGAACAGACCAATACACTAACCCGCCTCGAAGCCTTCATGCACCAGGCCAAAGAATTTCAGATAAGAAAGAGCAAGAAGATTTAAGGGAACCTCTAATAAATCAGAATTCGTCACTCCGGTGAAAACTCGGTTTCGAGTCGCAACGACCGGAGTCCAGTCATTTCAACCCGCCAAACGCGGGATGGATTCTCCCGATGAAGATCGGGACCGGAATGACATTTTAGAGGTAGCCTTAACTTATTGAAATTAATATGTATAGATCTTTAGCATGTTCGTTTGTTAAAAAAATCACTTTAATATTGATTTATTAGCTGTGAAATGATAATGGTAAAAAATATGGGTTTATTACGAAATCGGGATCAAGATAGAACTGAGTGAGTTTTGAATTATGGAACCGTGGAATGATGCATTGAAGATATTTATATTTGGTTTCAGCGGGGTCTTTATCGGTTTGATTTTGTTGATGTGTGCGATCAAACTAACCGATTTTTTTATTAGGCTTTTTACGGCAAAAAAAAGGTAATCATCAAAAAATGGCAGAATTTTCAGTCAGCACCATTTTATTGAAGACCGGTTTTGTCCATCTTACGATTGGCCATGTGATCATGTGGCTGATTGGAGGGATCTTTATCTATTTAGCCATCGCAAGAGATTTTGAACCTCTTCTCTTGCTTCCGATTGGCTTCAGTGTTTTCGCAGTCAATTTCCCATTAGCTCCATTGCTCGGAGAAGGAGAACTGATTCGGATTTTCTATCATTATGGCCTCGAGTGGGATATTATCCCCTGCGTGATTTTCCTCGGCATTGGCGCTCTGACCGATTTCAGCCCGGTGATCGCCAATCCAAAAACCCTTCTTCTTGGAGCGGGAGCTCAATTTGGGGTCTATGTCGCCTTTTTTGGGGCATTGCTCTTCGGGTTCAATATTGAGGAAGCCGCCTCCATCGGGATCATCGGTGGTGCGGATGGACCGACCTGCATCTATTTGACAACAAAGTTGGCTCCCCATCTGATCGGAGCCAATGCGATTGCAGCTTACTCCTATATGGCCATGGTTCCTTTGATTCAGCCTCCCATTATCAAACTCCTGACAACGGAAAAAGAGAGGGCCATCCGAATGAAACAGTTGAGGCCTGTTTCTAAAATTGAGCGTATTCTCTTTCCGCTGATCGGAACTATGGTGATCGTATTAATCGTCCCAGCGGCCGCTCCCCTGATGGTGATGTTTTTTATCGGAAATCTTTTCAGAGAATCGAGAGTCGTCGAAAGACTGCTTAAGACCGCTCAGAATGAATTGCTCAATATTGTGACGATCTTTCTCGGGCTGGCGGTTGGTTCAACCATGGTGGCCGAACATTTTTTAAAACCTCAACCCATCTTCATTTTTATTCTGGGCTTGGTTGCCTTTTCATTCAGCACCGTCGGAGGAATTCTCCTCGCTAAATTGATGAACCTCTTTCTCAAGGAGAAGATCAACCCTTTAATCGGCTCTGCCGGGGTATCTGCCGTTCCCATGGCCGCCAGAGTGGCTCAGAAGATGGGGCAGGAGGCAGATCCGAAAAACTTTCTCCTGATGCATGCCATGGGACCCAATATTGCGGGTGTCATTGGCACGGCAATAGCCGCTGGTATGTTCCTCGCCATGTTGAAATAAACCTGGTGTTCCAGAAGAGGGTATATCCTTCAAGGGACAGGACTTCGAATAACAATTTGCTGCAATAGAGTGGAAACGTTAACACAAATCAGACCTTTAAAGGTATTTTTAAACTCAAACTTTCTATTTTGTTACAAAAGCCCCTCATATAAAAATGTTATAAAACTAATAATATCATTATATTACGTACTTGTTATAAAAATCACATTATACCTTGACAATACCCTTAGGATTATGCTAAGAGCTTGATGGAAAGCAGAAGTATAAAAAGGAGGTATGGAAATGAGTTGGAGTGAAATTTTGGATCTCCTTATCGGGACCTTCCAGACGACCGGACTCGGTTTTATGACCTGGAAGGTGATCGTAATGTGGTGTATTGGTTTGTTCTTTCTCTATTTGGCGATTGTCAAGGGATTTGAGCCAAACCTTCTGGTGCCGATTGGCTTTGGCATCTTTCTCGTCAACTTTCCCAATACTCCGCTCTTTGGATTTACCGAAGATGGCCACCCGCAGCTCCTTCAGTTTTTCTATAAGTATGGAATCATTTGGGAGTTGCTACCCTGCCTCATCTTTTTGGGATTGGGCGCTCTGACCGACTTTGGACCTCTCATTGCCAACCCGAAGATGCTTCTCATCGGCGCCGGCGCCCAATTAGGCGTATTCGTCACCTTTACAGGGATGATTCTACTTGGTTTCAGCATTAAGGAAGCGGCTTCTGTGGGCATCATCGGGGGTGCAGACGGTCCGACCACGATCTATCTTACCGCCCGTCTGGCGCCGCATCTATTGAGTGCAAATACCCTGGCCGCTTACTCCTACATGTCCATGGTGCCGCTGATCCAGCCGCCTGTCATGAGGCTGCTCACGACAAAAGAAGAGCGTCTGATTCGGATGAAACCAACACTAAGACACGTCTCCCCGACTGAAAAGGTCCTCTTTCCGCTCATCTGTGGAGGAATTGTCGCTCTGTTAATCCCTGCTGTCATGCCTCTGATGGGAATGTTTATGTTCGGAAACCTCATGAGAGAAAGCGGCGTAGTGCCGCGTCTGTCGAAGACCATCGGCGGCCCGATGATGGATGTGGTGACCGTCCTTCTGGGGGTAAGTATTGGCGCTTCAATGCAGGCAGAGGTTTTTCTTACCCCCAAGCCCCTAACCGTTTTTGGGCTGGGGCTTCTCGATTTTATGGTCTGCACCGCGGGCGGGATCTTTACTGTTAAGATCATGAACCTGTTTATCAAAGAGAAGATTAACCCCATTATCGGGATATCGGGTGTCTCTGCCATTCCCATGTCGCCCCGCGTGGCGCAGGTATGGGGGCAGAAATATGATAAGCAAAACTACCTTCTGATGCATGCCATGGGCGCTTGCCTTGGCGGTTCGATTGGGTCTCCGGCTGCGGCAGGCATGCTTCTGGCCATGTTTGATTAAGAGGAGGTTTTTATGAAAAGACTTGGGTTTTGCCTGGCGATCACACTTACGATATTTATCCTGCTTGCCCTGAGTATTAGTAACTCGATAGCCTCCCAGGAACAAGCGAAAGAAACTGTTCAGACCGCAACAAAAACAGAAGGCGAATTGTCTCAAAAGGCTAAAAAAACAATCGGACCGATAGACTCTTCACTCGTCATTCCCAAGGGACCCCAGTGGCTGGGGGCTCCGATCATGCCGGATGGCACGAAAATTAAAGAAGAGCCGGGCCGTCTCATCACCGAATATAATCTGCCCTATGATAAGGTCCTGACCTGGTATAAGGAAGCGCTCCAAAAATATCCCGATGCGCGTTATCGTGACTGGAAAGAAGAGGTATATATTGAGGATCAGGGGGTGTCCAAGTGGCACTCGATCGGGATTCACAAAACAGGTGGTCCAAAGACCCAGGTCGTCATCAAGAAAGACAACTGGTCATGGATCATGGCCACACTCTTTATTCGGTTTGTTGGTGTCTTTGTTGTTCTGCTCGTTCTATGGGTAGCGCTGAATATAGCGATCTTCATCATGCGGAAATCCATCAAAGAGAAGAAGGTGAAACCTGCACCTGCCTAAGGCATACACGTGGAGAGCGTTTAACCATGAGTCGAAGAATTTTTAATAATTGAATCAAATGATTAAAAAGCCTCGGTGGTCAAGAATCACCGAGGTTTTTTTTTCTTGTAAATTTGCAGGAAATAGTTTATTGTATGCCACCCCTAATATGTGTGTAGCGTTCCGTCAACATTTTCAGGATAAAGAAAGACATTTGAGAGATAAAAAATAGCTGTGAAGGAGGACGTGCTTCAATGTCAAATTCACGCCTGAATCTATCATGGCATTCCCTCGAACCCGCTCAGGTTTTAAAGGAGCTGAGGTCAGACCTTCATCAAGGTTTAACCGAGGAAGAGGTAAAACAGCGGCTTGAGACCCACGGCTACAATGAATTGAAGAAGGAAGAAGGGATCTCTCCATTTACGCTTTTCATCAATCAGTTTAAAAACATTCTCATCGTCATTCTCTTGGTAGCGATTGTCCTCTCCGCCGTCGTGGGGGAAGTAGTAGATGCTGCCATCATCGCTGTTATCGTTGTCTTTTGTGCGATTCTTGGGTTCATTCAGGAATACAGGGCAGAACGGGCCCTGGAGGCTCTGAAAAAGATGCTCACTCCGACGATCACTGTGCTCAGGGGGGGCAAAGAAGAAGAAGTTCCCTCCAAAGAACTCGTGCCAGGAGATATTTTACTTCTTGAAGCAGGAGATAAGATTCCTGCTGACGGGAGATTGATTGAAAACCATTCCTTACGATGTGATGAAGCTCCGCTCACTGGAGAATCCGTTCCGGTTGGGAAAGACATCAAGCCATTGCCTGAAGAGGTTCGGGTTAACGATCGGAGAAACATGGTCTTAACAGGGACCACGGTGACCTTCGGCAGAGGCAAGGCAGTCGTTACATCCACCGGGATGCATACAGAATTTGGCAAAATTGCAGAGGAAGTGACTTCAGTTCAGACTGAAAAAACCCCTCTGGAGAAGCGAACAGAAGAGATAGGCAAATGGCTCGGGATCATTGCCCTTTCGATCTGTTTTCTTGTTGCAGGCATCAGTGTTGTCAGGGAGATTTTGCTCGACAAGATTGATCTTCCATTCATCATGACCATCGTGATGTTTGCCATTGCCCTTGCCGTTGCCGCTGTCCCTGAAGCGTTGGCAGCCATTGTCACAGGCGCCCTTGCCATTGGCATGCACCAGATGGCAAAGCAAAATGCCCTGGTGAGAAAAATGCCTGCCGTAGAGACCCTGGGATGCACCACCGTAATCTGTTCGGATAAAACAGGCACCCTGACGAAAGGTGAGATGACGGTCAGAAAGATATTTACAGGAGGCAAGACCATAGAAGTGACAGGAGCCGGATACGAACCAAAGGGAGAATTTAAGGGGTCTGAGATTGATATCAAGAATCATCCCTCCCTTAAACTACTTCTTCAGGGGGGACTCCTCTGCAGTGATGCGGACCTTCATGAAAAAGAAGGCAAATGGCTGATCAAAGGGGATCCGACCGAGGGTGCCATGGTAGTGGCTGCCGCTAAAGCAGGACTCCGGATCCATGTGATGAGGCTTGAGAATCCGAGGATCGAAGAGTTGCCTTTCAGTTCTGAAAGGAAACGCATGACGACCATTCATCAAATTGCCGATGGTAAGAGAATGGCCTTTATGAAAGGCGCTCCGGAAGTGGTTTTGGAAAAGAGTTCTCATATCTTAATGGAGGGTGAGATAAGAGAAATGGGGGAGAAAGAAAAGGTCAAAATTTTAAAAGCGAATGAAGAGATGGCACAGGGGGCATTGAGGGTTCTTGGGTTTGCCTATAGAGAATGTGCCGATTCTTTTGAATGCTCAGAGGAACATCTTGAGCATCATATGGTTTTTGTTGGCCTTGCAGGAATGATGGACCCGCCGAGGGAAGAGGCTATCCAGGCGATTCAAGTATGTAAACAGGTTGGGATTAAGCCCGTCATGATTACAGGGGACCATAAACTGACAGCCGTCGCCATTGCCAGGGAAATCGGTCTTTATAAGGACGGTGATGGTGTATTGACCGGTGAAGAACTGGAAAAGATGCAAGACGAAGAGTTCGAGAAGATTGTAAACAAAGTCACTGTTTATGCCAGGGTTTCACCGATGGATAAGCTCAAGATCGTCAGGGCCTGGAAGAACAGAGGTGAAGTGGTGGCCATGACAGGCGATGGGGTGAACGATGCCCCCGCCCTGAAACATGCGGATATCGGTATTGCCATGGGAATTACGGGTACGGAGGTGACCAAAGAAGCCTCGGACATGGTCCTGAGTGACGATAATTTTGCCACCATTGTAAAGGCAATCGAACGGGGGAGATGGATTTACGACAATATCAAAAAATACCTAACCTTCCTCATCAGGTGCAATATTACGGAAGTGGCAGTCATTGGAGGGGTCGTCATCATTTCAGGCCCCGAATATCTGCCACTCCTTCCGGCAGCCATCTTGTATATGAACCTCGCAACGGATGGGCTCCCAGCGCTTGCTTTAGGCATCGCTCCTCCTGATCCGGACATTATGCAGAGACCACCGAGGAATCCCAAGGAGAGTGTCTTTTCATGGGATGTCAGGGCTTTCCTCATCTTGGCTCTTTTAATTGAGATTCCCTTCTTTTTCTATCTCTTCTATAATGAACTCTATGACATCGATCATGCAAGAACAGAGATTTTCTTTCTTTTCATCATCATCGAACTCATCATTGCACTGAATTTCCGTTCTTTGAAATACAGCGTCTTTAAGGTCCGGCCCCACAAATGGCTTCTCTTAGCGATTTTCTGGGAGATCATATTGATTGTTGTTTTGATACAGATCCCTTCTGTACGTGAAGCCTTTGGGATCATTAAACCCACATTCTCTGATATGAAGATCATATTGGGTTTTGGTGTTGTTGTATTTATCGCGATGGAAGTCGTAAAAGCGATATTAAGGAAAAAGATGTCGGTGGTAAGAAATATTTCTGTTTAAACAGAAGACATTCAGCCCCTACCCGCAATCGGCAGGACTGGTTGCGCTGTATTCAACGATTCTGCGTTTGATCGAAGGCCCTCTTCTGTAGAATCCAAGAGGGCTTTCGATTTTTTAAGGTCAGAAGGAATGGGGAATGAGCCCCTTCATCAATTCAATCCATCTCGGTACTTGAAAGGAATATGGGGCAAGATCAATCGCCGCTGAAATGTTTTGTTGGCCCCTCCTCAAAAGCTTCGTTGATCCAGTTCAGGGCGGCGATCATCTTGGGAAACCCGATCGTCGTCAGGCTTAATACAACGACATGCAGAATCTCTTCCGGAGAGATTCCAAGGTCAATTGCCCTCCGGGTGTGGGATTTGATAGCCCCCTGAGACTCGGAGCCGATGGCAATTCCTAATTTAACCAGCCTTCGCATCTTCTCATCGAGAGGGCCAGAGGCATGACAGAGGTTGGCGAGCTTTTCATAGGCCTTCTCGATCTCAGGAAACTCTTTTCTGAAACGTTCATAAGAAATAGGCAGATATTCCATATCTTCTCCTTTCCCTTTCAACCAAAGAGTTAAGTGGTGTAATGGATCCGTACGTATCTTACCACAACTTCGATTCCTTTTGTAGAGAAAGGGGTTAATTTTCTTCCCCCCTTTTTCCAGAGAGGGTTGAATTGGATCGACCTCAACCAGTCTATCTCAACAATCCAAATTAACCTGACCTTGTTCTTCGTGGTTGAATTTTTTATAATAAAACACCCCATGTTGTGAATGGGTCATAAGGAGGAAAAGAATGATCGAAAAACCTTTAATTGGAATTCTGATGGGAAGCGATAGTGATTTACCAGTCATGGAGAAAGCCGCGGAGGTCTTTAGGGAGATGGGGATTCCTTTTGAAATGGATATCAGCTCAGCCCATCGCCTTCCTGAAAAAACAGCCCATTATGCCAAGACAGCAAGGGAACGTGGCCTTGAGGTCATCATCGCTGGAGCAGGGATGGCTGCTCACTTAGCCGGAGTCATTGCCGCCCATACCACGCTGCCGGTGATTGGGGTTCCGCTCAGGTCCGGAGCCCTGGAAGGTGTGGACGCTTTGTATTCAACCGTTCAGATGCCTCCTGGAGTTCCTGTGGCCACGGTTGGCATTGATGGGGCCAAGAATGCCGCCTATCTCGCCTGTGAGATTCTTTCCATTAAGTACCCCGAAGTCGTTAAAAAGCTGGAGGAGTTCAGAGAGAAGACCAGGAAGTCCCTTGAGGAAAAATCAGAAGCCTTGAAGAAGGGAAAGAAATAAGTCGATGCCCTTCTCATCTCGATGGCCTGCAATCTTTTTAGACAGAGATGGGACGCTCATCGAGGATAGGGGATATTTACGATGTGTGTCGGATGTCGTTTTTTATCCAGAAACCTTTTCCGCTCTTCGGCGAATCAAAGACCGTTACCTCCTTTTCATTGTCACCAACCAATCGGGAATTGGACTCGGAGTCCTCAGCCCTGAGGATGTTGAGCTCATCAACAATCATATTGTAAAGACCCTTGCCCAGGAAGGAATAACCATTACCAAAGTTTACACCTGTCCCCATACCAGGGACCAGGGTTGTCAATGTATCAAGCCAAACCCCTATTTTATTTTAGAGGCTGCCCGGGAATTTAATCTCGATCTTTCCCGTTCCTTTTCAATAGGAGACCATTCCCATGATGTGGAATTTGGAAGGAACGTGGGTGCCAAGGGAATCTTTCTTCTGACAGGTCACGGTCAAAAACACCGGCATGAACTTCCTTCGAGAGTAGAGGTTGCCGGAAATATAGAAGAGGCTATCATCAGAATTCTAAAGGAAGACATGGATTCTCAAGAAAAAGAAGGCATGATCCGTCAGGCTGCCGAGACAATCCAACAGGGAGGGGTTGTCGCTTTTCCGACGGAGACCGTCTATGGGCTGGGTGCAGATGCCTTCAATCCTCTTGCTGTCGCTCGTATCTTCGAGGTCAAGCAGAGACCCTTCTTTGATCCATTGATTGTCCATGTGGCGGATCTTAAAACTCTGGACCGACTGGTGGAGAGGATTCCTTCCAGTGTGCTCCGATTGATGGAGCACTTCTGGCCCGGGCCGTTGACTCTTGTCCTTCCCAAAAAGGAGGAAGTGCCTGACATTGTGACAGCAGGTCTATCCAGCGTTGCGGTTCGAATGCCAAAACACCCAATCGCATGCTCTCTGATCGAACAAGCCAGTTGCCCCATCGCTGCACCGAGCGCCAATCCCTTCGGATATGTGAGCCCGACGACAGCCGAGCATGTTCGGGAGCAATTAGGAGATCGAGTGGATCTCATCCTCGATGGAGGTTCCTGCGAGGTGGGCGTGGAGTCCACGATCCTCTCATTTGTTGAGAAAGATCCCACGCTATTAAGACCAGGGGGTATTCCACTGGAAGAGATCGAATCGCTCATTGGCAAGGTGGAAGTTCGTTTAAGAGAGGAGAAAATTTCTGCTCCCGGAATGCTTCCGAAGCATTATGCTCCCCGGACACCCATCCGGATCCATTGGTCCGAAGAAAGCCTGAAGGTTTATCAAAACAAAAAGGTCGGATGGCTCGCTTTTCAGAAGCCGAGTCATGGTTTGAAATTCAGTCATATTGAGGTTCTTTCAAAAAAAGGAGATTTACGCGAGGCAGCGGCCAATCTCTTTTCGGCCATTCGTCGTCTGGATGCTTTGGGTTTAGATCTGATTCTGGCGGAACCTGTCCCCGAGACCGGCCTGGGACGGGCCATCATGGACCGCCTCCGCCGCGCCAGTGGAATCATCCCAACCACTCAAGATTCCATTCATACCTTCCGGGGAAAAGGGAAAGGGCGTTACACATCAGAGAATCTTTTGAATGATAGGAGATTGGAGGGGAGAGAAGAAGATGGGCAAAAGAAATAGAGTTTTGTTCAAAGATATGTTTATGTTGTTCCCGGTCTTATTCGTCTTTTTTCTGCTTCCCGCTCTCCACACTCCACCTTCCTTTGCATTGCCTGCCGAAGATATTAAGCTTGTGACCGATACACAGTATTTTGAGGTGGCAAAGAGGATGATTCAGGAAGCAAAATCTTCCATCCGCGTAATGATGTTTGAGATGGGTTATTACGAAAAACATCCCAATACGCCGTCAAATCTTTTAATCCGGGAATTGATCGGAGCAAAAAAGCGCGGGGTCAAGGTGGAGGTGATCCTGGAAATAAGAGAGGGAGATGATCGGACAACGAAACGCAATCGCGAAACAGGGAAAATACTATCCGAAGGTGGCGTGGAAGTCATCTTTGATTCCCTTTTAAAAACCATGCATGCTAAATTGATGGTTGCAGACGGAGAGCTTATCTTGTTAGGAAGTACCAACTGGGTCTTCTCCTCCCTGACCAGTAACAATGAAGTCTCTGTCCTCATTCGATCCAAAGAAGTGGCAAAGGCTTTGATTGACTATTTCAACCAGGTCAAAGTCACCGGCAGTAAATCCCAAAAGAAGGAATGATGGAATGTTGGAATTTTGGAATAATGGTTTAAACCCAAAACTATAGTGAACGACTTTAATAAATTAACATCCATCATGTGTCATTGCGAACGAAGTGAAGCAATCCCATGAGATTGCCACGTCGCTTCGCTCCTCGCAATGACTACTTTTCAAAGTCGTTCACTATAATTTGAAATAAGATTTACCCAATCTTCCAGTTTTCCATTATTCCAGTATTCCGGTTGTTGATGATGCTTATTGATTCTCACGCTCATCTTGAGATGCCTGAATTTCGGAGGGACTTAAATGAAGTCCTGCGGAGGGCGAAGGATTCAGGCGTTGAATATATCTTCACCGTCGGGACAGAGAAGAAGGACTGGAGGAGAGCCCTTGAGATTGCTCAAGCTCATTCCTCTGTTTATGCAATTTTGGGAGTCCATCCCCATAACGCAAAAGAGATTGATGAAGAGACCTATCCGGTCCTAACAGAGCTCTGTAAACACGAAAAGGTGAGGGCTTATGGTGAGATCGGCCTGGATTTTTTTCGCAACCACTCTCCCCGGGAAGTTCAGCTTAAGCGGTTTCGGGAACAGATTCAACTGGCAAAAGAACTGAAACTTCCTATCGTGGTTCATGACCGGGAAGCCCATCTGGAGACCCTCGAAAGCCTTAAATCTGAAAATGCATGGGAAAATGGAGGGGTCATCCACTGTTTTTCAGGAGATGAGAAGATGGCGAAGGCATGTATTGACATGGGGTTCTACATCTCCATCCCCGGAAGCATTACCTATAAAAATGCAGGCCCATTTCACGAAATGGTTAAAAGACTTCCCTTGGATTCGCTTCTGGTGGAGACCGATGCTCCCTTTTTAACTCCTGTTCCTTTCAGGGGGAAGAGGAACGAGCCCAGTTATGTCCGATATACCGCAGAGAAGGTTGCTGAGATCAAAAAGGTGGCCTTTGAACAAGTGGCCGAAGTGACAACCCGAAATGCGTTGAAAGTCTTCAGATTAAATGTAGGTAAAGAATAAACGGGTTTTTGGGAAGTGGTTTTTTAAAAATGTACCTAAAAATGCGATCGCATTTTTAGGTACAATAAGAAGAGGTAGAATGGAAAGGGGAGGGGAATTAAGGAGTATGGTTTATGAAGCCAGCCATCGTTGTGGTTGATATGGTGAAGGATAATCTAAAAGAGGGATCTCATCATCCCATTACTATTGAAAGTAGGGCGATTCTGCCTAACATGCTGCGGTTATTAAAAGAGAGCAGGGAGAGGAACATCCCTGTTATTTTTGCCTGCGATAGTTTCATAGAAGGGGATTTCATCTTCAAGGGGAAGATGAAACAACATTCCCTCCGGGGGACAAAAGGTTCTGAGGTGGCGGACGAATTAGATCCCAGGCCAACGGATATCCTATTGCCGAAAAGGCGATTCAGCGCGTTCTTCAAAACCGATCTGGACCAAACCCTCCGTACCCTCGGTGTGGATACCATGATCGTCACAGGCATTACCACAGAAGTTTGTGTGTTGATGACAGCCATGGATGGGCTCTGTCACGATTTTTCAGTAATCCTGTTAGAAGATTGCTGTGCCAGCAGAAGCAAAGAAATTCATCGGGAGTGCATCAACCTCTATCAGGATTTTTCCCTCTATCCGTTGTTCAGGATCATGACCCTTGAAGCATTTCTGAAGGATGTGTCCTGATCAATATCCCAGCAGTCCCTATTCTTTCGAGGAGGGCTGGTGTGAGAAAAGAATGAGAAACTGCCAGGAAGATTTTGTGGATCAGATCAGAAAGCTCCTTTCCAGCAGACAGCGGAAAGTGATCCAAAACCCATCTCTTGCCAACGCAGCTGTTCTCGTTCCACTCTTTAACAAGGGAGGGAATTGCCATATCCTCTTCACCAAGAGAACAGACCTGGTGAAATATCATAAAGGAGAGATATCTTTTCCCGGCGGAATGCTGGATGAAGATGATCGAAGCCTGGAAAGAACGGCACTTCGGGAGGCATTTGAGGAGGTTGGGCTGAAGGAGGAGGATGTTCAACTCATTGGAGCCCTCGATGATATTGTGACCATTACACAGTTTATCGTCACCCCTTTTATTGGCCTCTTTCGTTATCCTTATCCATTCAAAACGAGTCCTGTTGAGATTGCGGAATTAATCGAAGTTCCACTCTCCTTTTTACTCAACAAAGAAAATTTTGCTGAGTATGAGATCACCCGGATGGGGCGGAAGGACGTTGTCTATGCCTATCGATATGGAGAGCACACGATCTGGGGAGCCACCGCCCGCATTTTAAAACAATTCTTGGAAGTCATAGGAGCGTTCCAGAAATGATGATTCAGTATGTCCTGGCAGAAGATATTGATCTGAGAGTAAAGGAGGTCATCCAGAAACTGAAGATGACTCACATTGATGAGAGCCGAGTCATCTGCTTGAGGAGCAGAGGGTCAGGAAGCAGAAGGGTCATTGCTCGATGTCATGGACTGCCACGCATCATGCAGATCGCCCTTGGGCAGAAGCCCCACTATATTATCGAGATCCTCTCTGAAAGGTTTGATAGGCTCAGCCGAGAAGATCAGACCAAGGTATTGATCCACGAAGTCCTGCATATTCCCCATAGCTTCGGTGGAGGCTTCCGCTCTCATAAGCCCTATGTCACAAGAGCAAAGGTCCAGAAGATGTATGATGAATTTATCAAATGATTAACGGGTTCTATTGCCTTTTTGATCGTTTTTCATCAACACGATGGTTAAGAAGCCGGCAATCAGAGCCATGATGGCGCCAAAGGTGAAAGCCCATTGGACTCCAACCGCTTTCCAGATGAAGCCCATCAAAAGGCTCGCCGGAAGCGCAGCGATCCCGATGCAGAAGTGATAGGCTCCATAGGCTGTTCCCCGTTTTGACTCTTCTACCAGATCCGAAACCCATGCCTTTTCCGTGCCTTCGGAAAGACCATAAAAGAATCCATAGACGATGAAGAGAAGCCAGACCTGGTAGGCCTTTGATGAAAAGGCAAATCCCAGGTAGACCAGACCGTAGATCGTCCAGGCAAGGACCATCACTTTCTTCCGGCCGATTCTGTCGGAAAGGGCGCCTCCTGGAATCGAGAAGACTGTTTTCGAAAGGTGAAAGACAAACCAGAGAATTGGAATGGAGACGATACTAAGCCCGAGATCCTGCGCCCGAAGAAGAAGAAAGGCATCGGTCGAATTGCCGAGTGTAAAGAGGGTGATGATGAGGAGAAAATATTTGAACTGGCGATCCCATTCTTTCCAGTTGAGTTTTGGAGGAGTGGAAGGTTTCTGTTGGATAGGGTTGGGGGGCTTAACAGGAGCAACGTCCGTTACCCCTCGCCAGAGAATCCAGAGACAGAAGAGGGAAGGAATGAAGGCGAGGACAAAGATGATTCTGAGATCCTTTGTGAAGGCGGCCATTAAAAAGGAGGCGATGAGTGGCCCTGTCATGGCGCCGGCATGATCCATGGCTCTCTGAAAGCCAAAGGCCTTACCCCTTTCTTCTTCTCCGCAGGACTGTGAGAGCAGTGCGTCTCTGGGCGAAGACCTCACCCCTTTGCCGATACGGTCAAAGAAACGGAGAAAGAGAACATGATAGGCTGAGGTCGCCAGCCCGATGAAAGGTCGTGTGATAGAGGCGAGGAAATATCCGAACAGAATAAGTCCCTTCCTCTTCTGGAAGCGGTCGGAGACCCAGCCGGAAAAGAGTTTGAGAAAGCTGGAGACGCTCTCTGCGATTCCTTCGATGACACCAATGAAGACCACTCCCGCCCCAAGTACGGTATTCAAGAAGAGCGGAAGAAGCGGATAGATCATTTCACTGGCGATGTCGTTAAAAAAGCTGACCCAGCCAAGACTTCTCACGTTCTTTGAAAGACCCAGGAAGGATTTTTGTTTATTCATTTAGACCTCATAGCTTTTATAGGATTCGAGGATTCAAAGGTTCCAGGGTTCAAGGATTCTTTTTCTAAAGTTTATACTCGAACCCTAGGCCCCTTGGTTCCTAGACCCCTTTGGGTTCTTGTAGATCTTAAGGATTTCATCCCGGGGCAAAGGCTTCAGTTCTTTTTTCCTCTTGCCTTCCATTGCGAACGCCTTTGCACGGCCACGTTTCACCCTGCCAATGACCCGAATCGGAATGGGAGTCCTTTGAAATACTTTTTGAAGGGCTGGAAAGTCTTTCGGAGAGCAGGTCAAGAGCAATGATCCAGACGCAATCGTTCCCAGAGGGTTTAGTCCAAATTCACGGCATAGAATTTTTGCCTCTTCGTAGATAAAGACTTTCTCCAAATCAACTTCGATCTCCTTCTCGGAAGCGATGGCCATCTCGACAATCCCATTGATCAAACCGCCCTCGGTTGGGTCGTGCATTGAGTGGATGGTGGCATGACGACAGGCGATCTGGGTGGCCTGAAGCACATCGATTCCTGGATCGAAAATAAAAGATTTGGCTCTTTTTATGAAAGAAGCAGAAAACCCTCTTAACCGAAGCTCCTTTTCTTTTTCCCTGGCAATGATCGATGTTCCTTCGATGCAAACTCCTTTGATCAGGAGGAGAACGTCTCCGGACCTTGCTCCACTCGTTCTCACCAGATCTCTCTTGTTCACCTTGCCGATCATATGGCCTGAAAGAATCACTCTCTCCAGGCAGGGTGTGATCTCCGTGTGGCCTCCAACAAAAGATACCTTAAAGCGACGGCAGGCATTGTGGATCTGATGAAAGACCTTATGAATGCGTGTCCGGTCTGAGTCCTTTTCGGGAAAGAGGAGGGTAGCGAGGAAATATTTTGGAGTTGCCCCTCTTGTGGCAATGTCATTGAGATTGACGACGACCCCGTAATACCCAATCTCATCTGTGGTAAAGGTGATGGGATCCGAGGTCATCACCCAGTAATGCTTTGACTCTTTCCCAGGATCGATGACAGCCGCGTCTTCGCCGATCTTTGGTCCTACGATGACCGTGGGATCGATGATGGAATATTTCTTTAGAACCTTTTGGAGAAGATCGAAAGGAAGTTTCCCGGATTGCATGCATTGATCCATTCTGCTCCTTTTCAACCCATATTCATTCGTGTTTTTTGCTCTCGTTCGTGTCATTCGTTTTCTTATAAGTAAACCCCGTTAGAAAGTTTTCAACTTTCTAACGGGGTAAATTAAAGCAGATTCCGATCATGCATGCAAGCCTTGATCCCTTTCAAAATGAAAAAGCCCTGGGATAATACCTCAGGGCTTTTTCATTTTGAAAATCATCGTATTTTCAAGGTTCGATTTTAACAGTTGATAGCGCCTTTTCCATCAGGAGCTCGTAGACGCTCTTCTTTCCGAGGACAGGTTCTTTTCTCTTCTGGCTCCACACGGTTTCAGGACGGCTCTGGACCATGAAGATGTTAAAAGGGAAAGGTTTCTGTTTATCAATGGCCCATTCGATATCCTGGGGGCAACCGTAATATTCCTCAATTTTTTTTGCATATCTTGCCAGTTCCAAAATCTCCTGGTCTTCAATACATTGGATTTCCCTTCGATCAGGAGGTATATCGGCATGGACGACTTTTCGACTTCTTGGGTCAAAGACGCATTCCACCCCCTTTAAAGAGATCTCACGTTCTACGACCGTAGTCACCTTGTCCACGACAAACTTGTCGGGATTACAGAGGCCAGCAACCACAGTTTCACCCAATCCCCAGTTGCCTTCGATGACCACTTTGGAGGGGTCTCCATTGAGAGGATTGAGGGTGAACATCACACCTGCGGCTCTGGCATCCGCAATCTTCTGGACACCCACACTGATTAAAACTTTTTCGTGGGGGAATCCCATCTTGATCCTGTAAGAGATTGCCCTTGGTGTAAAGAGGCTCGACATACAGTGTTTAATATTTTCCAGTACTTCATCAATTCCCTGCACCCAGAGAAAGGTGTCCTGCTGTCCTGCAAAACTGGCTCCAGGAAGGTCCTCGGCTGTGGCGCTGGAACGGACTGCCACGGGAAGGTCGGGTGTATCAAAGACCTGGGACAGAGCCTGATAGTTGGAACCGATCTCCTCCTCCATCTTTGTAGGGAATGGAGTTTTGGCCATCAATTGCCGGATCGTCGCGCTGGCTTCATCGAGTGAAACAACGTCCTGCTGATCAATCTTCGAAAGGATCTCTTCAATCCTATCTTTAAGACTGCCTGTGATAAATTCGAGATAGGCATCTGTTGTCACAGAAAAACCGGGTGGAACAGGGATGCCCGCTCTGATCAACTCACCCAGGCTGGCATTTTTGCCTCCGACCAGAGCAAGCGCTTCCTTACCGGCTTTATCAAACCATAATGTATAAGGCATAACAACTCCGATAAAAAATTTTCGGAATTCGGAATGCGGAATTCCGAATGGATAAATCCGAAATCCCGCAATCCGTAATCCGCATTCGATTAGGCTCGTTTCAAGATTTTTACAATACCGGTGTTTCCATCCACCTTCACGGTGTCACCTGTCTTGAGCACGGTGGTTGCAATGCCTGTTCCAGTAACGGATGGGATACCATACTCCCTGCATACAATGGCAGCATGACTGGTCAGACCACCGATGTCGGTGATGGAGGCTTTTATTTTGGTGAAAATAGGAGCCCAGGCAGGATTTGTGGTCGGACAAACAAGGATATCACCCTGTTCAACCTTGGTGATCTCCTCAAGAAGTTTAACCACCCTCACTTTTCCCTCAATGATTCCGGCAGAAGAAGCAAATCCTTTCAGCTCGGTGACATCTGCTGGAGCAACGGCAGATCCCTTCAACCATTCATTCACTTTATCTGTTGTAATGCCCCAGAGCATGATCGTAAATGGTTCGGCAATCTCTTCAGGCGGAGTTCCAATGGCAGGGATAGGGTTCCACTTCTTTGCTGCTTCCAGGATCTTCTTTCGTTTTTCTGCCTTAGCCTGCCAATATTTAGCCCCGGAAGGCACACCTTCGCCTAAGGCCCAGGTCGTTGCCATATCTTCCATGAGGTTGGGGACCTCAAATCGGTTAAAGAGATAGATATCATTGACGTCCTTCAGTATGCCACGCTTCACAAGGAGACGGCCAAACTCCCTCACCTTGTCAAACCATATCGTGTGGAACCAGTGTTCCACCCAGAAGAGGTGATCTTCTGCGTATTTATAGATCGTGCGGACGGCCTTGTATGTATCGTCGAATGCTTTTCTGTCCTCATCGGTCTTGATGAGTTTCCTGTACTCTTCGGCTAACTGGGCTCTCTCCTTATCGATTGCAGGGAGATCTCTCTCGATCTTCTCTCCTCTTTCTACCCTCTCTACATAGCTCTTCAGATATCCAAAGGGAATTTCGAGTTTCGTGGTCCAGCTCCCCTCATAGTGGAACCAACCACTTCCGCATGAGACATAGAACCATGGATCTTTTGATTTCTCAAATTCCACCAGCCAGTCATTCCCTTCGGCAGTCTTTCTTAAAGTCTCCAACTTTTTCTCAGCTGGGAGATCGCTCTTCAGGAGTTTTGCTATTTCTGGAACTGCGGCAGCCAGCCGGGCTAACCTGCACAATTCCTCTTCAGGTCGAAACATCTGGACGTAAGCGCCAGCGACCAGCTTTCCGATGGTGCTTTCACTGGCCCCTGGAAAAAGCTTTCGGCACGTGTCGGTAAAAAGCAGATACGCAAGATAAGCAAGGTTGAGGTACTGAAAATGGAACTGCCATCCTTTGATCATGAGGTTGACTAACTTGTCCCAGGCCTCCATCACTTCAAAAGAGGTATAATAACCCCTTGGTTCGGGGAAGACTGTGTCATCCGACTCAAATTTCGGAAAATCCTCCGGAACCTTGATGGCCTCCATCTCTTCACCCAGGGCCCTGAATTTTTTCAGCCACATTCCCCAGAGTTCATCATAGTGGTCGAATACATAAAATACCCTTTTTTGAAAGAGGCCGGCTTTTTCGCCGATGATTTCAGGTGGCGGAGGTGCAACCGGTGTAATATACATGTAGCAACCGACCATCCTCTGGGCAATCCCCTGGGCAGGGGGGATACAGAAGACTCTTGTCGTATACTGGGAAAGGGAAATCTGCCATGCCTCCTGAAAGATCAGGTCGAGCGGATACATCGCCTCAGGGGCATGGATCTTGTCATGAAACCAGAAGTGCTTTTCCTCCCACTCCTGTCTCTCTTTGCTGAACAGATAAGTGGGGGGATACATCTCCTCCCACCCCTGCAGTTCTTTCGGATACTCCACCTCCAACGGCATCGGGAAACCTTTTTTTTCTGCCATTTTTACCCCTCCTTTTTAGATGTTATGATAGTAAGACGGAATGATCGTTAGCCTCCTTAAAAAAAACTCCTCTTCACCCCCTTTCCGTGAAGATGGTTCCCCCTGCATTGATCCAGACAAAAGACGCTCATACTTGTTTTCCTAAATCCTGAGTTTGGGTGGATGAACAAAGGGAAGGACTAAAAAACCTTATTTCTTATTTAACCCTATCATCATGATTATCTTTATCAGATAGGCGGTTGTCAATCTATTTTTTGTTATGTAAGAATTACCAAGGGTTATATTGCATCACCCGTTTAGGGTTTTAAAATAAGTTCGATCTGAGGAGCATTTTTATCGGTCTTGGTTCCAACGGAAGAGGAGCAGTAAACACAGAGATATTCATACTCATCCCCTTCTGGCAGGACCAGGAGCAGTTTCTTTCTTACCGGCACAGCTGCTTTGCATCTGGGACAGTACAGTGAGGTTGCTTCAAACTCTTTGAATTGAGATGCACGCATGGTTTGAATTATAAAAAATTTTTAATTTTGTGGCAATGGATTTTTGAATTATTTCTCTTTAATTTCGTCTATTGAAAGAAAAAGGGAAAAAGTGGTATAGAATGGGTAAGGTTAAATGCCGTCAATGAAAAATAATCGGTTTTATTTTAAATTTTTCTCCTTCATCCTTATTCTTTTGGCCCTACATTCTCCTGCAGGGGCAATCGAAACGCTTCTCCAAAAGGCCGAAATCAAATCCATAAAAGGTAATCCGGCAGCTCCTCTTTTTAACCTCGAAGATCTCAGCGGTAAAAAGGTAAGCCTCAAGCAATATAAGGGGCAGGTCATTTTTCTCAACTTCTGGGCAACCTGGTGCGGACCCTGTAAAGAAGAGATGCCTTCCATGGAGGCTTTATACCAGAAGTTTAAAGAGAGAGGTTTCGCCTTTTTAGCCATTTCCGTAGATTATGAGGAGAAAAGGATAGTAAAAGAATTTATTCAGAAGCACCGCTACACTTTCCCGGTCTTAATTGACTCCAAATGTATCACACTTGACCTCTACGGAGTAAAGGGAATTCCCACAACGATTCTGATCGATAAAAAAGGAAAAATGATCGGGAGAATAACCGGTCCCAAAGATTGGAAAAATCCAGAGATAGAAAATATTTTGAATCAATTGGTAGTGATGTAAAAAATTTTTAAAAAATATCTTGACAAATACAATAAAGAATAATATATTTAATCCACTTTTATTTAGGTGGAAAAATGAGACTGTCAACGCAGAGTCGTTATGGAGTTAGGGCTATTTTTGATATTGCGTATCATTCCGAAGGGTTAGAAACGCAGGTTAAGGATATATCCAGGAGAGAAGGAATCTCTCCAAGGTATATAGAGCAGATATTCCAGAAGTTGAAAAGGGGAGGAATTATCGGCAGTAAGCGAGGCCCATCAGGAGGATACTTTCTTAGTAAAAAGCCCGAGGAGATTACGGTGGGCGAGATCATTAGAATTACTGAAGGGAATATCGACCCTGTACTCTGTGTCAGTCCTGAAGATTCGAGTAAACCCTGTGAAAAATCAGGGGAATGTGTTACGCAGGTTGTCTGGAACGGAGCGGGAAATCGGCTCAAAGAATATTTTGATTCGATAACGATCAGAGACCTCTGTAAAATGGCAAGAGATATGGGTATGAAGAAAGAGCTTGACAAGAGGTTTATGTACTATATTTAGTTTTTTTAATTTTTTTCTTGACATAAATTATAAACTATATTAGTATATTGCTTAAAAGGAACCAGAAAATGAAAATTTTTCTTTTTTATCAATCATTTAATAATATGATAATGTAAAAGGGGATAAGGGCAGGTGTGCCTTAATCCCCTTATTTTTTAAAAATAAACTTGATAAAATTAATAAACATTAACTTTAAGCTAATATACAAATAAAAGGTGAGAATATGAGCTATATAGAAGGTTTAAAATGCAGAGAGTGTAAAAGAGGGTATCCGATCAAACCGGTTCATGTTTGTGAATTCTGCTTCGGTCCTCTTGAGGTCGTTTATGACTATGAGGGAATTAAGAAGAACCTGACTCGTGCGAAAATTGAAGGAAGACCAAAGACGATGTGGCGATACAGAGAACTTCTTCCTCTGGACTCTGATCCAACCGTGGGAAGGAATGTCGGATTCACTCCGCTCATCAAAGCAGACAGGCTGGCTGAAGTCTTAGGTGTGAAGGAACTCTACCTGAAGAATGATGCTGTCAATCATCCCACCCTCTCTTTTAAAGATAGGGTTGTTTCGGTTGCAGTTTCAAAAGCCAAGGAGTTTGGGTTCGAAGTCATCTCCTGTGCCTCAACAGGAAATCTTGCAAACTCCGTGTCTGCATTGGCAGCAGAAGGAGGATTGGAGAGTTTCATCTTTGTCCCTCATGATCTGGAAAAGGGTAAAATACTCGGTACATTGATCTATGGGACGAACCTGATCGGGATCACTGGAAGCTATGATGAGGTCAACCGTCTCTGCAGTGAGATTGCCGAAAATTACAGATGGGCCTTTGTAAACATCAATCTCCGGCCTTTTTATGCGGAGGGATCGAAGACTTTTGGATACGAGATTGCGGAACAGATGGGATGGCGGGTCCCCCGGCATGTGATTGTACCAATGGCCGGAGGATCCCTCATCACAAAGATCTGGAAAGGGTTCAAAGAACTGGAACTGCTTGGTCTGCTCGATGGAGTGGAGAGCAGCATCTATGGGGCTCAGGCTTCAGGGTCGAATCCCATTGTAGCTGCTTTTAAGGAAGGAATTGACTGGATCAAACCGCAGCGGCCCAAAACGATTGCCAAGTCTCTGGCGATTGGAAATCCTGCGGATGGTTTTTATGCGCTGAAAACGATCCGGGAGTCTGGAGGAGCGGCCGAAGATGTGTCTGATGAGGAGATCGTAGAGGCTATGAAACTTCTGGCCCGTACCGAAGGGATCTTCACGGAGACAGCCGGCGGCGTGACTGTCGGAGTGACCAAGAAGTTGATCGATCAAGGAATTATCCCGAGAGATGAGTCGATCCTCATCTCGATTACAGGGAATGGCCTAAAAACACAGGAGGCGGTTCAGGACAGGGTCGGACGGCCTCAGATTATTGAAGCGAAGTTTTCGGAGTTTGAGAAGATCGTAACGCCGAAGCAGAAGATCCATAGAGAAGTTCAGCTTCAGGCTACCATTTAAAAAATTTGAAAAGGAGAGAAAGATGGAAATTCGTGTTCGCATTCCGACACCGCTGAAAAAACTGGCGGGAGAAAAGGATATCGTTTTAGCAAACGGGAATACGGTTGGAGAGGTGATCCAATGGCTGACCGAAACCTATCCGGGACTCCATGAGAGGCTCAAAGATGAAAAGGGTGAGGTGAGGCGGTTCATCAATATCTATTTGAATGATGAGGATATCCGATTCAATAAGAATCTTGAGACGCCTGTAAAGGATGGGGATCAAATTTCCATCATCCCGGCCATTGCCGGTGGTTCTTCGAAGAAACGCAGGGTGACGCTTACCTTTCCTCCAGAAAGAATCCAGGAGCCCGTGATCCATAATATCGGCCATCGGTTTAAAATCATCACCAATATTCGAAGCGCCAATGTAACGGAGAATGTGGGCTGGGTGACGTTGGAGATCGATGGAGAAGAAGGGGAGTACCTGAAAGCTCTCGATTACTTAAAGGGGATCGGCGTCAAGGTCGAACCTGTGGAAAAAGATGTCATTGTATGAATTGCGGATTTTAGATTTCGGATTGGAAGAGTAAAACCTCTCATCTGAAATATGAATATGGGGGAAAGAAAAATGGGAGAAAAGACAAAAAAGCTATTCTGGAAGGTGGCAGGTCCACTTCTCCGAAGGGCTTTAAAAGAGAAACACAAAGACGTTTCTGAAATATCCATCCAGGAAGTAAACCGCCTTATCAAAAAGGGAGAGAAGATGGTCCTCCTCGATGTCCGTGAGAAGGAGGAATTATCTCTGGGATACCTTAAGGACTCTATTTTCATCCCTCGCGCCAGCCTGCCGGAGAAAGCAGAAACCCTGCTCCCTAATAAGGATGCTTCCATTGTTGTCTACTGTGCAGCAGGGGTGCGTTCGATCCTGGCGGCCAAAACATTGAAGGGGATGGGTTACAGCGATGTTTCTTCGATGAAGGAAGGAATAGAAGGATGGAAGAAGGCCGGATATGATGTGGCCAGCGATACCGGACTAACCTCTGAACAGCTCACGCGTTACAGCCGCCATATTCTCCTGCAAGAAGTCGGGGCAGAGGGACAGGTTCAGCTTCTGAATGCGAAAGTTCTTCTGGTGGGCGCTGGAGGGTTGGGTTGTCCGATCGCACTTTATCTGGCAGCGGCAGGAGTGGGCACCTTAGGGATCATTGATGATGACCGTGTAGATCTGACCAATCTTCAGCGACAGATCCTTCACCGGACCTCAGATGTGGGAAGGCCGAAGACCGAATCGGCTAAAGAGGCCATTGCAAGAATCAACCCCGATGTGAAGGTGATTACCTATCCCGAACGTCTCACATCAGAAAATGCGATTAAGATATTTGAGAATTACGACATCATTGTGGACGGATCGGATAACTTTCCAACCAAATACCTAGTCAATGATGCGGCCTTCTTTACAAAGAAACCTTTTGTTTTTGGCGGGGTATTTCAGTTTGAAGGACAGGCGAGCGTTTTTTCTCCCGGTAATGGAGGCCCCTGTTTGCGGTGCCTTTTTCCAGAGCCTCCTCCACCCGGTCTTGTCCCCAGCTGAGACGAAGCAGGTGTCCTGGGAGTTGTACCCGGGCAAGTTGGTTTGATTCAGGCCACAGAGGCAATCAAACTCATTTTGAAGAAAGGAAAACCTCTGATCGGGCAGTTCCTGATCTATAATTCTTTGGAAGTGGAATTCAGACTCTTTCCGGTTAAGAAGAACCCTTCCTGTCCCCTGTGCAATGAGGAACCGAAGATCAAGGAACTTGAGAATTATCATGCGGTGTGTGGTCTGGAAAGTCGAAACCAGGCTGCAGCCTAAATTTATTGGAAAAGGATAAGGAGATGTTGGGAACCAAGCACCTATCAAAGAGATTTATAAGGTTTTTTTTCTTGGCCCTCATCTCTAGTTTTGTTCTGCTCATATCAGGCCAAATGGCCCTGGCCATACCCAGTGGTGGATATATGCGATCAGAACTTCTGATCCAACCTGAAGACCTTAAATCCCTGGTCGACCGGAAAGATCCTGATATCCGTATTATCGATGTCAGGGAGAAGATTAAATACCTTGCTGGCCACGTTCCAGGAGCTGTGAATATCTGGCGACCTGATATCGTTGATAAGGACCATCCTACTCCAGGGATGATGGCTCCTCAATCACAGATCGAAGAATTGATGGGAAGACTCGGAATCAACCATCGAAATACGCTCATTATTTACTCTGACGGCCCAGATGGGGCAAGACTCTGGTGGATACTGGCTTATTATGGTTTTCCTATCCCTCAGATGAAGTTTCTTGATGGCGGACTTGATGGCTGGAAGGCAAAAGGGTACCCAACTGAGATGATTCCCCCACAAGTTTCTCTGGTCCAATTCAAATTCCCTGGAAAGACGAAATCAACAGAATCCCTGCTCTGCACTCTGCCGGAGATCAAGGGAGCTTTAAAAGAGCCTAAAAAAGTTGTTCTCGATGTCCGGGCACAAAAAGAGTACTCAGGAGAGGAGATGTTAAGGGATGCAGTCAGGGCAGGGCGCATCCCGGGTGTTTCCTGGATTGAATGGAGAGAAGTTCTCATCAAAGAGGGGCCCTCTAAGGGATACTGGAAGTCTGCTGAGGAGATCAGGAAACTCTTTGCTGACATAGGAGTGACTCCTGATAAGGAGATCTATATCTATTGTCAATCTGGGGTGCGTTCGGCTCATAGCTTGGTGAGTCTTTATCTGATCGGTTTTCCGCTGGAGAAGTTGAAAAATTATGATGGTTCCTGGATCGAATGGAGCCGCAGTAACGAGACTATTGAGACAGGGGCACCTAAATAGTAGGGCTGAACCCCGTTAGAAAGTTTTCAACATTCTAACGGGAAAGTTCACACGGGGCACTTGCCGTGCAAGTGCTGGCGCAGCGGGTTAGCCCCCATGTTCGCTGAAAAGAAAACAACCGCCATCCCTGCAGCAGAGTTGATAAGAGTCGGAACGACTGCCGTACCGACACTTGACCACGGGCTTCAGGGCTTTCTAACGGGGTGAAGATGATAAGAATTCCAGAATCCATCTACCACAGCATCATCGAGCATGCCAGGAAGGAAGCGCCCCTGGAGTGTTGTGGAATCTTAGGTGGAAAGGATGGGATGGTCGAGAAGGTCTTCGAATTAAGAAATGAAGAGCAGAGTCCTGTTCGATATTCGATGTCACCTTTGGAACAATTAAAGGTCTTTGAGAAGATGGAGAAGGAATTACTGGAGATGGTGGCCATCTATCATTCCCATACCCATACCGTTTCCTATCCTTCGGAGACCGATGCGAGATTGGCGTTCTATCCTGAGGTGACATCCGTCATCATCTCTTTGAAAGAGGAGATGCCAGTTGTGAAGGCCTTTCGGATCAGGGAGGAATCAATCCTTCCTGAAGAGATCGAGGTCATTTAGAGGTTATGATGGAGTCTCTAAGCTTAAGAGTTGAACCGGGTTTACGAAAGGAGTTGAAAAACGAGAACGCTTTCTCCCTCCTCTCTTTGATTGGCAATACGCCCCTGGTTCAAATTCGGCAGATGACCAAGCATCTCAGAGGGGTCCGGATCTTTGCGAAAGCAGAGTGGCTCAATCCTGGAGGCTCTGTAAAGGACCGGGCGGCTTTACGGATTATCGAAGATGGAGAGCGCTCAGGTAAACTGACCAGAGATAAGATTGTTCTCGATTCGACATCAGGAAACACAGGGATTGCCTATGCGATGATCAGTGCGATCAGAGGATATAGGGTACAACTGGTTGTTCCAGCCAATATCAGTGAAGAGAGGAAAAAAGCCCTTGAGGCTTATGGAGTGAAGCTGATCTTCACAGACCCCATTCTTGGTTCGGATGGAGCCCTCATTGAGGCCCAAAAGATATACGACACCAGTCCCCATCTCTATTTTAAAGGAGATCAGTACAATAACCCGGCAAACTGGCAGGCCCATTACGAGACCACAGGGCCCGAGATTCTTTTTCAGACAAATGGTCAGATCACCCATTTTATTGCCGGAGTTGGGACTGGCGGTACATTGGTCGGAACAGGCCGAAGGTTGAAAGAACACAATCCTCGAATAAAACTATACGGAGTGCAACCGGACAGTGGTTTTCATGGCATTGAAGGTCTGAAACATATTGAAACAGCGATCCGGCCCGGCATTTATGATGAAACGATCTTAGATGGAACGCTTTTTGTAAAGACCGAAGACGCCTTTGAAATGGCCCAGCGCCTTGCCAGAGAAGAAGGCCTATGGGTAGGACCATCTTCGGGCGCGGCTTTCTGCGCTTCCTTAAAACTGGCCGAGTCAATGGGTTGGGGTACGATTGTAACCATTTTTCCAGATGGAGGGGCACGGTATCCTGAGTATTGCCTCGATTGCGAAAAGCAGAAGAATCGGCTCTTGGTCAAACATCCAATGCTAATACCTTCACCCCCCTAAAGGATTAGCCGTTTGGCTGAGAGCCAATCTTTTTACCCCGATAGAAAGCCCTGCTGCTTGCCACGTGAGAAGCTTGGCATCTATCGGGGTGTGAGTTTTCCCGTTAGAAGGGTAAAGCTTTTCTAACGGGGTTTACATTGAGAAAATTATGCTGAGAATTCCAGGAATATTTATTATTGTCACCGTCCTTTTTTCCTATTTGCCGATGGATGCGATGGGGCATTGTCCAGAAGAAGACCATCATACAAATACGAAAATGGATTGTGGATACGCTTTTCACTGTCCGGTCCTTTATCATCCAATCATGCCGGGCTTATCAGTCCTTACAATCAGTGGATGGCTAAAACGAATGCCAGAGATATCGAAAATTGACGAATTACCAAGTTTCATCTATCATCCCCCCAAAGCATAATTGAACATAGGTTGACAGGGATGAAGGGTTATGGCATAAGGATTGCTTATAAAATATGTAAAGAATAAAGCATTTTTAATAAATTTCTCCGGGTTCGGAGAGTATAAAGCAATCAGAAGTTTATAAGCTAAAGGAATTAAAAAGAAAAGCTCTTGGCCGGGACCTAATGAGAATTAGGTCCAACCTGCTAATGCCTTCACCCCCCTAAAGGTTTAGCTATATGGCCAAGAGCTTTTTGTTTATAAATTAAACATAATGGGTCGTAAAGAATACATTAGGTTAACTCTTTAAAATTTTGCTTTTTTTAAATTATCCATTTTTTATTTGATCGCATTTGGTGTAAAATTAATCTTATTTTCAATTACAAACAGAAAGTAGGTGTAAAGATGTTGAGAAAGTTTATAAAATTATTTGGATTAACTCTCTTTATCATCTTCATTTTCGTTTCTGAAGGACAGGCAGAAGAGATTCGATTAAAACTTGACCAGTTAATCGAAAATGCCCTTCAGAATAACCCTGAGATCTTAGCCTCGAAGAAGAGATGGGAAGTTTTTAAAGAAAAGATTCCCCAGGCCCGGGCTCTTCCAGACCCAATGTTTGGTTTTGGGATTATCAGTCTTCCAACAAACTTCAAGTTCAGGGAAGAGGATATGACGATGAAGGAGATATCCATTTCCCAGATGGTTCCTTTCTACGGCAAGAGAAGGCTGATGGGGGAGATGGCCGAAAAAGAGGCAGAGGCGGTTTATAATGAGATCCAGGAGAAAACCAATCGAATCATCAGGGAGGTAAAAGCCGCTTATTACGACCTTTCCCATGTCTATCGAACCACTGACGTGACACAAAGGAATAAGGAGATCCTTGAGAATTTTGTAAAGATTGCAGAGACCCAGTATGCCGTCGGAATGGGTATTCAGCAGGACGTGCTCAAAGCCCACGTGGAGGTATCCAAAATGGTGGATGAGTTGATCATGCTGGGCCAGAGAAAAAGAGCGCTGGGTGCAAAATTAAATGCCCTCCTCAACCGCTCCACAGAAGCCCCGGTAGGTGAGCCCGGGGAAGTCGTTCCGCAAAAATTTCCTTTCACCGTTGAAGAGCTCCAGAAAATGGCCGTGGAGATCAACCCTACGCTGAAAGGAATGAAGAAGATGATCGAGGCAAAAGAGAAGGCTTACGGCCTGGCCAAAAGGGAATATTATCCGGACTTTACATTCAAGTTCGCCTACGGTCAGAGGGACAACAGCGAAGGTCCGGAGGTGATGAAACGGAAGGATATGCTGACCGGCATGGTGGAGATGAACATCCCCATTTTTTATAAGTCGAAGCAGGAGCGGAAATTGGCAGAGACGAAAGCCGATATCCAGTTGGTCGAGGCCCAATACCGGGCGATGAAGAATGAGATTGTCTTCATGATTACGGATATGAGTTCGATGATTCAGCGGGTGGAAAGACAACTAGAGCTTTATAGAACCGGGATCATCCCGCAGGCGAGCCTTCAGATCAATTCGGCGTTGAGCAGTTACCGGGTGGGTAGGGCTGATTTTATGACCCTGCTCGATAGCCGAATGACGCTCTACCGGTATGAATTAGAGTATCATCAGGCCCTCACCGAATATGAAAAGAATGTGGCAAGTTTAGAATCTGTTGTTGGAAGGCAACTCTTTTACAAGGGGGAGCAAAAATGAAAAAATCATTCTGGATGGTTCTTTTAATATCGGCGCTCTGGTTGACCGCGGGCTGTGGAAAAGAGACGGCCACCCATTCCGCAAGCGGATCCGCCTCGGGCGGAAAAGAACATAAACCAGAGGTAAAAACGGAATCAAAGAAAGCGGATGATCTGGATATCAAGGGGCTCACCATGGAGTCAATCCAGAAAGAAGGCAAGATGCAGGAAGTGGCACCCGGGGCTCTCCAGATCTCTCCTGAACGGCAGCAACTGATCGGGGTGAAGATCGGCAGGGTTGAGATGAAGCCGCTCGAGAAGATCATCCGGACCGTGGGAAGGGTGGATTACGATGAGAGAAAAGTGGTCACGGTTTCACCCAAGATCGGTGGCTGGATCGAAGACCTCTTTGTTGATTTCACGGGAAAATATGTGAGACAGGGAGAACCCCTTCTCACCATCTACAGCCCTGAACTGGTCTCCACTCAGGAGGAGTATCTCCTTGCCCTGCGGGCAAAGAAAGATCTGGTGAAGAGTCCATTCTCAGAGGTGGCGGCAAGCGGAAACTCGCTTGCAGAATCTGCAAGGCGACGTCTCAAGTTATGGGATATCAGTGACGATCAGATCAAAATCCTTGAGGAGACCGGTCAGCCCAAGAAGACGCTCACTCTTTATTCTCCCTTTAGCGGATTTGTCCTTGAGAAGATGGCTTATAAAGGCATGAGTTTGATGCCGGGAATGGTCCTCTTCAAACTGGTTGACCTCTCAACCGTTTGGCTCTATGCGGATATCTACGAATATGAAATTCCATTTATCCGCTTGGGGCAGCAGGCGACGATCCAATTGTCTTATCTCCCCGGCGAGACTTTTTCAGGGAAAGCGATCTATATCTATCCCTCTCTGGATCCGAACACCCGGACCGCAAAGGTGAGGCTTGAGTTTCCAAATCCTAATGGAAAGCTGAAGCCTGAGATGTACGCCAATGTGGAGATTAAAGTTCAACTGGGAAGAAAGCTTACCGTGCCGGAAGGGGCGATCATTGATACGGGGATCCGGCAGATGGCGATCATCGACAAAGGCAACGGCTATTTTGAGCCAAGAGAGGTAAAAGTTGGAGCAAAAGTGGGTGACTATTATGAAGTCTTCAGCGGGCTTAAGGCAGGAGAAAGAGTTGTTACGAGCGCCAATTTCCTCATCGACTCGGAATCGAAGTTCAAGGAGGCCGTGGGAGCGCCGGGGCATTCTCATTAGATAAAAAATAACGTGACCGTGTCCGTGTCACGTGTCGGTACGTAATGGAATTTTAGATAGAAAATCTCCCAGTATCTCCCTCTCCCCTAGTGGGAGAGGGCGGGGGTGAGGGGAACCAGATATGATTGAGAAGATTATCGATATCTGCGCAAAGAATCGGTTCATGGTTTTCACCGTCGTTCTCCTGGTCATGGTGGGAGGGGTCTATGCGATCAAACATATCCCCCTCGATGCCGTGCCGGATATCTCCGATGTCCAGGTGATCGTCTATACTCCGTGGGAGGGAAGAAGCCCTGATTTAGTGGAGGATCAGGTGACCTATCCTATTGTCTCGTCCCTCATCTCAGCGCCCAAAGTGAGGACGGTGAGGGGATTTTCCGATTTTGGGTTTTCTTATGTCTATGTGGTCTTTGAGGATGGCACGGATATCTATTGGGCACGATCCAGGGTTTTAGAATATATGCAGCAGATCACCGGAAAGCTTCCGGAAGGCGCCAATCCAACACTTGGCCCTGATGCGACCGGGGTGGGTTGGGTCTATACCTATGCCCTGGTTGATGAGAGCGGAAAGCATGACCTTGCGTATCTCCGCACCCTTCAGGACTGGTATCTGCGTTATTCCTTAGCCAGCGTTGAGGGAGTCGCCGAGGTGGCAAGCGTTGGCGGGTTTGTGAAGCAATACCAGATCAATATTGATCCGAACCGGATGGCTGCCTATGGCATCTCGCTCAGGGAGGTGATGGAGCGGGTCAGGATGTCAAATGCGGATGTGGAGGGACGGCTCCTCGAATTCGGCGGCAGAGAGTATATGGTGAGGGGACGTGGCTACATCAAATCCGTCGAGGATATTCAGAAGATTGTTGTCGGCGGTAGAAGAGGGACTCCGATTCTTCTGAGGGACATTGCCCAGGTCAGCCTTGGGCCTGAGATCCGCAGGGGAATTGTGGAGATGGATGGGAAGGGTGAGGTTGTGGGCGGGATCGTAGTGATGCGGTTTGGCGAGAACGCCCTTAATGTAATCGATCGGGTCAAAGAGAAGATCAAGGTGGTCAGCCCCGGGCTTCCCGAAGGTGTAAAGATTATTCCCACCTACGACCGGTCCGAATTGATCAAGCTCTCTATTGAAAATCTTCAGAAGACACTTCTCACAGAGATCATCGTCGTCAGTTTGGTCATCATCGTCTTTCTCCTCCATTTCCGTTCTGCCTTTGTACCGATCTTTGCTCTCCCCATTGCAGTGATCGTCTCTTTTATCCCGATGTATTTATTGAAGCTGACGTCGAACATCATGTCGCTCGGAGGCATTGCCCTCTCCATCGGGGTGATTGTCGATGCTTCAATCGTCATGGTCGAAAATGGGTATCGTCACCTCTCCGAGGGCACAGATGAGGACCGCAAAAATAGTTGGTCCACGGTTGTCCGATCCTGCCAGCAGGTCGGGCGGGGCATCTTCTTTTCACTGATCATCATTATCATCTCCTTTATACCGGTCTTCATGCTTGAGGCTCAGGAGGGGAGGCTGTTTCGTCCCCTTGCCTTCACGAAAACCTTTGCCATGGCTGCTTCTTCAATTCTTGCCATCACCCTTGTTCCTGTATTGATGACCCTCTTCTTAAAAGGCAAGCGTCTCAAACCCGAAGCTGAGAATCCGGTCTCAACATTTTTTCGATGGTTCTATGAACCCGTGATCAACCTTGTTTTGAGATTTAAGAAGACAGCGCTCTTTATCAATTTACTGATCATCCCCATAAGTATCGTTCTTCTCATGAGAATTGGTAGCGAGTTCATGCCCCCTCTCTATGAGGGAACGATCTTCTATATGCCTGTGACCAGTCCGGGAATCTCAGTGACCGAGGCCGGAAGACTTCTTGCGGTTCAGGATAAGATTCTTAAGAGCTTTCCCGAAGTCCATACCGTCTTTGGCAAGGCAGGCCGGGCAGAGACTTCCACTGATCCAGCGCCTTTTAGCATGATGGAGACGACGGTTCATCTCAAGCCAAGAGAAGAGTGGCGAAGGGTGAGAAAGGATTATTCATCCCTGCCCGAATGGTTAAGACCCGTTGCCGAAAAGATACTTGGAGCCCATCGAACGGTGACCTACGAGGAACTCGTCGAAGAGATGGATCGTAAGATGCAGTTTCCCGGGCTTCAGAATGCCTGGACCATGCCCATCCGCGCCCGGATCGATATGCTGACCACAGGAATCCGGACTCCCGTGGGGATCAAGATATCGGGTCCGGATTTGAAAACGATTGAAGAGACAGGGATCCATATTGAAGTCATCCTTAAACAAGTTCCCGGCACAAGGAGCGTCTATGCAGAAAGGGTGGCAGGAGGATACTTCACGGATATCATAATTAACCGGGAGGCGATTGCCCGGTATGGCCTGACCGTGGGCGAAGTGCAGGAAGTGATTCAGTCCGCCCTGGGCGGAATGAACATCACTCGGACAGTCGAAGGAAGGGAGAGGTATCCTGTCAATATCCGGTATCCGAGGGAACTCCGGGATGATATCGAGAGGATCAAGAGGATACTTGTTCCGGTCAGAGGAAGCGCTCCAGGGATGCAAACGATGGCCGGCTCTTCACCATCCCTATTTCATGTCCCGCTTGGGCAATTGGCAGAGATCAGCCACACCACAGGCCCTGCGATGATTCGGGATGAGGATGCGATGCTGACTGGGTACGTCTATGTGGATGTGACAGGGAGAGACATCGGCGGATATGTAGAGGAAGCCAAGAAGGTGATTCAGGAGAAGTTGAAGCTTCCCACAGGATACTCCCTTTCATGGAGCGGCCAGTATGAGTTTCAGGTCAGAGCGAAGGAGCGATTAAAGATCCTGATGCCCATCGTCTTCTTTATCATCTTCATTCTCCTCTATATGACATTTCATTCGATTGCAGAGTCAATCATTCTGATGGTTGCTGTCCTCTATGCGATGACCGGAGGCGTCATCCTTCAGTACCTCCTCGGATATAATTTCAGCGTGGCGGTCTGGGTGGGCTACATTGCCCTCTACGGGATTGCGGTGGAGACCGGCGTGGTGATGATCATCTATCTTCATGAGGCTTTGAACAAACGTCTTGCGAAAGGAGAGATCACACAGCAGGACATCCACGAGGCCACGGTGGAGGGTTCGGTCCTCCGGCTCCGTCCCAAGTTGATGACTGTCGGGACAACGCTGATCGGCCTGGTTCCCATCATGTGGTCTTCGGGTGTGGGTGCGGATGTGATGAAACCGATTGCTGCGCCCATTATAGGAGGCCTTCTGACCTCGACCATCCATGTGTTGATCATCACGCCCGTCATCTTTGCCCTGGTCAAGGAGAGGGCATTGAAGAAAGGGAAGTTAAAGGCAGCGGAGATGAAAATCTAGTATATTAAGAAATGTCCTTGAACTATTGGTTTTAATGAATATATTGAAAGTATAGGAGGAAAATATGAAGAGATATGTACTGTTTTTTCTGGTTTCTTTTTTAGGCTGGATCGTTCTTGCGTCCGTTTCATCTGCTCAGCATGGGCATAGTCATGGGGCAGGGTCGAAGATGGAAACCCGGGAGGTTTCGGTTGAGGGGGTCAAGATCATTTTTCAGATCATGTCCAATGCAGAGCATAAGAAGATGCTCAAGGATATGAAGATGAAAGAGGATATCGAGCCGGGAACGACTCACAATATCGCTCTGACCCTAAAGGACGAGAAGACCCAGAAAGAGATCACCAATGCCGAGATCCAGATGAAGGTGATCGATCCGAAGGGGAAAGACCAGATCAAGACCCTGAAGTATGAAGATCATATGAAGAGCTATGACGCCTACTTCAATCTTCCTGCCAAAGGCAAGTATCAGGTGCTGGTCCTTTACAAGAGTGGAGAGAAAAAGGGAACAGCAGGAATTTATCATGAGGTGAAATAAGAATCACAAGAGAATAACTCCCCCTTCTCCCCCTCTTAGCTTAAGAGGGGGTAGGGGGGCGTTAGTTATTTTAGGTATTATTGATGGATTCTAAGAATCAAGAAAAAGGTCTGGACCGTGTTGACCTTCCCATCACTGGAATGTCTTGCGCCAGTTGTGCGGCAAGGATTGAGAAAGGGTTGGGAAGCGTTGAAGGGGTTTCTCAGGCGACAGTCAATTTGGCTGCAGAGAAAGCAACCGTGGTCTTTCATTCTGATCAGACAGATCTTTCCAGGTTGATTAAAAAAGTGGAGGATCTCGGGTACGGAGCAAGAATTGAAAAAGTCGTTCTTCCGATTCAAGGCATGACCTGTGCCTCATGTGTCAGGAGAGTGGAGAAAGCACTGAGTTCTGCAAAGGGAGTGGTTCAGGCAGTCGTGAATTTGGCAACAGAAAAGGCCACGGTTCAATACCTTCCTCAAGAAGTATCAATCAGAGACCTTAAGAAAGTTGTTCAAGAAGCAGGTTATCAAATTTTGGAAATCAAGGCCGGAGGCTCGACGCTACGTGAAGATGATCTTGTTGAGAAAGAAAAGCTTATTAGGGAGGCGGAGCTCCTGAAGCTAAGGCGAAAATTCATCATTGGGGCCATTCTTCTCATTCCTATTCTTATTCTCATGTATGGTGGCTCACTTCTTGAAAAAGGTGTGGGCCTTTCCATGGGAACAAATTTCTTCGTCCAATTTTTATTAGCAACTCCTGTCCAATTCTGGGCAGGCTGGCAGTTTTATGTTGGTTTCTGGAAGGCGACCAAACATAAAACAAGCGATATGAACACACTGATCGCCATTGGGACTTCCGCGGCTTATCTCTATAGCCTGATTGTGACCTTTGCCCCTCACTGGATCATGGTGAAAGGCCTCGAAATGATGGTTTATTATGACACCTCCGCAGCCATCATCGTCCTCATCCTCCTTGGAAGATTCTTTGAAGCAAGGGCAAAAGGAAAGACGTCAGAGGCGATCAAGAAGTTAATCGGCCTTCAGCCCAAGACAGCAAGAGTCATACGAAATGGCGGCGAATCGGATATTCCCGTGAGTGAAGTGGCAGTCGGAGACCTTGTCATGGTCCGGCCCGGAGAGAAGGTGCCGGTAGATGGGATTGTTAAAGAGGGCTATTCCTCCGTAGATGAGTCGATGGTTACAGGAGAATCGTTGCCGATTGAGAAGAAAGCCGGAGACAGAGTGATCGGCTCAACGATCAATAAAACAGGGACATTCATATTTGAAGCGACCAGAGTGGGGAAAGACACGGTATTGGCACAGATTGTCCGGCTGGTTCAAGAAGCCCAGGGCTCAAAACCTCCGATTGCCCGGATGGCTGATGTGATTGCCAGTTACTTTGTCCCGATTGTCATCGTGATCGCTATTGTCACTTTCATCATCTGGTTTCTTTTTGGTCCCCCTCCTGCACTCACCTATGCCTTTCTCAACTTTATCGCTGTCCTCATCATTGCCTGTCCCTGCGCCCTGGGGCTGGCCACTCCCACCTCAATCATGGTGGGGACCGGGAGAGGAGCGGAGAATGGGATTTTAATTCGAGGGGCAGAGGCTCTGGAGACAGCTCATCAGCTCAATACGATTGTCCTGGATAAGACAGGAACATTGACCAAAGGAGAGCCTTCGGTCACCGATGTGATCGAATCAGAAGGATTCACAAAGCAAGAGATTTTGATGCTGGCAGCCTCAGCCGAAAAAGGATCCGAGCATCCCCTGGGCGAGGCAATTGTTAATAAAGCAAAAGAGGACAATTTGAATCTCATCGCCCCTAAGAACTTTCAAGCCATTGCAGGCCATGGCATTGAGGCGATGATTGACTCAAGGGAAGTCCTACTTGGAAATTTAAGGCTGATGGAAGAAAAAAAAGTTAGGCTTAATGGATTGGTTGGAAAGGCAGAAGACATGTCCGGCAAGGGAAAGACGCCCATGTTTTTAGCTGTCAATGGGAAGGCCGCAGGCCTTATTGGCGTTGCCGATACATTGAAAGAGAATTCGAAACAAGCAGTGGAGACACTCCAACGGATGGGATTGGAAGTCGTGATGCTCACCGGTGACAATGAGCGGACAGCCAAAGCCATTGCCAGTCAAATTGGTATTGGTCGGGTTGTAGCAGAAGTTCTTCCCGAGAAGAAGGCTGAAGAAATTAAGAAGCTTCAATCGGAAGGCAAAAGAGTTGGGATGGTAGGCGATGGCATCAACGATGCACCTGCCTTAGCACAGGCTGATGTAGGAATTGCCATTGGAACAGGAACGGATGTGGCGATGGAGTCCTCTGATATCACCCTGATCGGGGGAGATCTGAGGGGAGTGGTGACGGCCATTGCCTTGAGCAAGGCGACGATCCGGAATATCAAGCAGAATCTCTTCTGGGCTTTTGCCTATAATACGATTCTCATTCCTATGGCTGCAGGGGCTCTTTTTCCTTTCTTTGGGATTCTTCTCAAGCCCATCTTCGCCGCAGGGGCTATGGCATTTTCGTCCGTCACGGTGGTTTCAAATGCGTTGAGGCTGAGGAGGTTCAAAGCCCCGATGAGCTAACCTTGGAATATTGGAAGGCTGGAATAATGGTAACACTTTAGCGGTTTGAAAAAACTTTATAAAATCCCTCCCAACCTCCCTTTGCCAAAGGGAGGTGAAAGGAATTCCCCCTTTGGAAAAGGGGGATTAAGGGGGATTTTATGATGATTCTTTTGATCCATTGACTCATATATCTCTTCTTTTCAAAGAGCTAAATTGATACGAATAATGGAAAAAAACAGGAATGATGGAAAAATGGAATAATGCAATAATGGGAAAGGCTGAAGTCCAAAGAGCCTTTACCGCCTTTTATTTTTTCGTTTTTGCTTTACCCAACATTCCAACATTCCATTATTCCAATATTCCAGAATTTGT
>VGRY01000034.1 GCA_016875195.1 Deltaproteobacteria bacterium | reverse complement strand
GGTTCTAAAAATCCCGTCCCAGATCATCAAGCCAATCAAGACCTGGCATCAGGTGGAAAATAGTGACTGAAAAAATCCCAACCCCGCATAAACAGGGCATTTTTTTCAACAAACTGCGGAAGTTGGGCTAAGGGAAGCCATCCAACGAGCCATGCGGTTCGAAGGTGTAACAACAGGCAGGATCGACTATCTCTTTTTGACAGGGGGGATCAAGGCAGCCTCTATGTCCAAATCAATCTTCAAACGTTTGACTGCCTCTTTGGCCTCGCGGATATCGTTGAAAGGACCGGCGATCACGCGGTAGCGGTCGCTCTGTGATAATACCCTGGCTGGAATGGGCGGCCCCTGGTGATTGATGATGGCGGCAATCCTCCGAGCATCAATCTCCTCACGCTCATCAGCAGCCCAAACATACCACGCCTCTATGCGAAATTCTGGTATTTCTGGTCTACCATACAATTTTTCCGGGTGCTTCACTTCTACGGTTTTAGCGGATTCTTTCTCACTTCCTTGACGGACCTCGAATATGGGAACAGGAATCCCTCGGGCCTCGGATAGGACTTTCTTAATTTTGCTCCAGTCAAGCGTGCGTCCCGATTCCTTCTCAATATTTTTCAATTTTGTAAATATCTTATCAAACTCAATCGTGTCCATTGCTTCTGGGGGTACATGGACTTCCATGTAAATCATTCCATCGGATTGACCCAAAAGATACGGCTGGTTAACGATGTTTACAGGTGTTTTCAACGGAGTGCTCTCATAGAATTTCTTCACGTCCTCTGGATAGAGTCTGATGCAGCCATTGGTCGCCCTGAGACCAATGCTGGCCGGTTTATTCGTACCATGGATCAAGTAGGTTGGCTTACTTAAATAGAGTGCGTATTCCCCCAAGGGATTTTGAGGCCCGGGCGGAACTTTGGCGGGCAGAGGATCTCCCTTTTTCCGATGATCTTCAGCAATGGAGGCAGGCACATGCCAGGTCGGCCGGATTACCTTACGCACCACTGACATCTGACCTTCGGGGGTAGGTCGCTCGATGGTACCGATGCCGAGTGGGTAGGTGGACACTGCCAGTGACTTACTGTCTCCTTTGAACTGAAAGAGCCTCATAGCGGCTAAGTTGATCACTATGCCTTTTCTCGGAGCATCCGGCAGGATAAAGCTCAGCGGTAACAGGATACGTGTTCCGCCCTCCGGCACCCATACATCCACCCCTGGGTTTGCCGAACTGATTGCATTGATCCCTAAACTGAAGTGTCTGGCAATATCCGGCAGTGTATCCCCCTTTTGAAGCCTGATGAATGCCAATCGGCCAATGACGTCATCTCCATCTGTAACCGAAAAGTCATTTGGCTCGACCTTTTCTTCCAGAAAGATTGGTAAGGGCACGGGTTTCACCTCAACTTTTTTCACTCCGGCACATCCATGGAGATATAAGATGGATACGGATAAAACTAAAAGCCAAAGCCTATTGGATAAAGGTGATCGGTGAATGATTTGGCCCATGGGTCAAATAAGATTCCCTTCTTAATCAAGAAAATTTTAAAAACCATTTTTCAGTGAAGCATAGAATCGCTTTGATGCCAAAGGCTTTATTCCACCCCGAGGGAAAAAAACGTGCGATTCAATTATAAACGCTAAGTACGGCTAATACTTCAAAATAATAAATGTTATTTTTAAAGTTTCAGGTTTATAAAGTCCTGACCCTACATTTATATAATCATGTCAGTGGCAATCTTTAAAACTCGCTGCCCTGACACTTCTTATCAAGCTTCGTAAAATCATTCATAGACGAAACCCTAGTAGATTATAATATATACATATCACAAATACTGAGAAAATATCACCAATATTTGCGATCGTAAATCCGGCGCCTTCATCTCGGTTGACGATCTGTGGATTCCAACAACACCCTCGATGGAGTTGAAAGTTCTTCACTCCTCTGTAGCTCAATATCTTGTCATTATACATGCTCTGGAAGAAATTATGATTTGACAATCAAATAACAATCTTTCGGTATAGACGGAGGTATTATCTCGTCAAAACGGGACTAACCCTTCAAAAGGGCCTAATCGCAATCGATCAGGAGCAAAAACACTCATTACTCCGTGCACGTGAGAGTTTCTCTTGTCGTCATTCCGATGAAAGCCCTGCACCACATGGTGTTCAGGGAAAAGCTCGGTTTCGAGTCCCAACGACAGGAATCCAGAGCCAAAACATTGGATTCCCCCGCATCAAGTGCGGGGCAGGCTAAATCAAGCCTGGAATGACGATACTGTTAAGTCATTGCTGTAACACTCGTAGGAAGAAGAAATTGGGGAAAATGGATAAAGGTCTGAAGCGGGCAGTTTTCTGTTAATCTGTTTCTTCGTGGCGTTTGCGTTCTTCGGCCCGGAGTTCACGTCTGAGGAGTTTGCCCACCTTCGATTTGGGAAGCATGTCGCGGAATTCGATATATTGGGGAACTTTGTAGGAAGCCAACTTCTGCCGACACCACTTGATCAAATCGTATCCAGTGATGCCCTTGATATCCTCTTTGAGAACGACAAAGGCTTTGATCCTCTCTCCCACCTCCTGATCCGGAACGCCCACGACACAGGCTCCGATCACAGCCGGATGCTCCTGCAACACGGACTCGATCTCCGAGGCAGAGACACGATAGCCTTTATGTTTGATCGTATCCACAGTCCGGTCGACAAAATAGAGATGCCCCTTTTCGTCCTGTGAAACGATATCACCGGTGCGATACCATTTCCGGCCTTCCAATTCGATAAAGGAGACCTCTGTCTCCTCCGGTTTATTCCAGTAGGCCCTCACCATCCGATCAGAGGAAACAACCAACTCTCCTGGCTCACCCAATGGGACGGATTCCAGCATGTCGGGATTGATGATCTTGATCTTCTTGCTCGGAACCACACACCCCATGCTCTTAGGTGGATTTTCAACATCCACCGGGCACATGGTCACGCCTCCGCAGGTTTCGGTCGCTCCGTAACCCTGGTAAATTAGTTTTTTATATCTCTCAAACCAGCGGGTTCCGATTTCAATCGGCAGGACATCGCCTGCACAGAAGCAGTATTGAAGAGATTGTAAATCATAAAAATCAACCCGGTCATGTTCCAGAATCATCCGGTAAAGCGCGGGGACTCCGACAAAGGTCTTTGCCTTAAACCTCTGGATCGTTTCCAGCATCCCGTCCAGATTGACCTTCGGTTGTAAAATCAATGTCCCTCCGAAACAGAGTGTGGCCAGTTCGCAGGCCTGACCCAGGATGTGAAACAGGGGAGCGCCGGCGAGAACTACATTCTCCTCCAGGGGAAAGAGCGGCGTGCTCACCCTCAACTGTTCCTCTGCACTTTCCAGGAAGAGATCATTGGCAATAGGAACTCCCTTGGGAAATTTGGTCGTCCCGCCTGTATAGAGGATTTCCGCAATCCCATCTCCCTGGGGCCCGGTTGTCGGAGAATCAGGGGTAGATTGCTGGATCAAACTCCTGAAGAAATAAGTTTTGTCGTCCTTCGAAACCTTTCCCGAGGGAATCTTATCAAACGCCTTCCCGAATGCCCTCTTCCACCAGGGAAGGAGATCCACCACATTGGTCACAATGATCCTTCTGATGTTGGCTCCGCCCATGGCCCTTCGTACATATCCATAATTGGTGTCGGCGCAGATGACGGTCTCAGCACCATTGTCATTGGCAATGTATTGAAGATCGTAGGATGTATAAATGGGAGTGATGGGAACAGCCATCCCTCCCGCCTTCTGTATACCAAGCCATGCGATCACCCACTGGGGAGAATTCGGGATATAGATGATCATCTTCTCCCCTTCCCGAACACCCATCTGATACAGAGCTCCGGCAAACCTCTTTACGTACTCCCCCATCTGAGCATAAGTGATCGTTGTCCCGAGGAAGATGATCGCTGTTTTATCGGGATGCTTCGCGACCTGTGCTTCAAAGGCCTCAACAATGGTTTGTGGAGATTGACTTGTCATTTTTCGCCAAAAACTCTCTTAAGGTTTTTAAATCCGCATTTCGTAAATTCGAAATCCGAATATCGAATTTCGAAACAAATCCGAATGACCAAATTTTTAAAAAGTTTTATTTAGCAGTAAATATCTGTTTCGGTCATTGAATTTTGAATATTCGTGCTTGTTTCGGATTTCGCCTGCCTATGCCGAAGCGGCTTCGCGCAGGCAGGTGCTTCGGATTTATAATTTTTTTCTCTTTTTAAACACCAAAATACGCTGCTCGTACTTCTGGATTGTCCATCAGTTCTTTTCCGGAACCGGTGAGTGTGAGCATTCCGTTTTCAATAATATATCCATAGTCGATCAGCGGAAGGATGGGCCGGGCGAACTGCTCACTGATGACCGTCGTGATGCCTATCTCCTGCTGGATGTTCTTTATAGCTTGAACCAGTTTCGACTGAATGGCAGGGCTCAATCCTAGAAGAGGCTCGTCCAGCAACAGGAGGACGGGCTTGATAATCAGGGCCATGCCAATGGCTAGCATCTGTTGTTCTCCGCCACTTAAAAAACCGGCTCGACGGCTCTTTAGATCCTTAAGGGCAGGAAAAAGGTTGAACGCAAAATCGATTCGTTCTTTCAACTCAGATTTCCTGACCAAATATCCAGCGATTTTAAGATTCTCCAGGACATCGCTTTCCGGAAAGATGGGATGCCGCTCCCTGCAGAGGGCGATCCCTTTCTGGGCCCGGTCATAGGGCTCCATATGTGTAATCGTCTCTCCGTTAAAGATGACATCACCCATCACGGTGATTCGCTCTCCGCCTCTCCTCTCTTCTTTAATCTTCATATCGATGATAAGGCCGGAAATCGTATTCATCAATGTCGTCTTGCCAGCGCTGTTCGACCCGATAACCCCGACCATCTGCCCCTTGTCCACCTTAAGACTCAGGTCGTTGATCGCCAGAGCATTCTCGTAAAAGACTAAAAGGTTCTTGACTTCTAACATGATGAATTCCACTCCCCTCACCCCCACCCTCTCCCCAAAAAGGGAGAGGGAGATAGAGGGGTTACTCTGTCTCTGAGCCTAAATAGGCTTTTTTGACTTCGTCGCTCTCCATCACTTCTTTTGGAACGCCTTCGGCAATCTTCTTGCCATAATTGAGGACGATGACACGGTTCGAAATCCTGAAAAGCTCTCTGAGCCGATGCTCGATCATGATGATCGTCAGATTTTCGGACATCAGTTTATCGATGATCGGAAGGATGCTCGCAACTTCTGCCATGCTGAGGCCGGAGAAGAGCTCGTCAAGGATGATCAGTTCCGGCCGCAGAGCCAAACAGAGGGCTAATTCCATTCTCTTCAGATAGCCATGGGGAAGCACGCTGGCCACTTTAAAGGGAACAAAGGAGTCCCGCTCAAAACCAACCTCTTCCAGAAGGTCGATGGCAATGGCATCCCGATCTCCATATTTTCCACCTGCCAGCCTTTTCACACGGGGCGAAAAAAGCGGAATGATGATGTTCTTAAAAGCAGGCAGTTGATAAAAGGGCTTGACCATCTGAAAGGCCCTTGCAATTCCAAGATCGGCAATCCTGTGGGGCATCATTCCTGTAATATCCTTCCCCTGGAAAAGGACTTTGCCTGCATCCGGTTTGACAAACCCGGTGATCAGGTTGACCAGGGTCGTCTTTCCGGAACCGTTGGGACCGATGACGCCCAGGATTTCGCCTTTTTTCAGATCAAAGCTTACCGAGTCAACAGCTTTCACCCCACCGAACTGTTTGGTCAGGTTGGTCACCTTAAGAAAAGGAATTTCCTCCCGGTTTCGAGTCGTACCGACGCTCATTTCTCGACCTTCACCCATCGTTCAAACTGGTGATACTTTCTCTGGAAATAGTGAAAGATGCCTTCAGGTAGGGCAACCGTGAAGATGACTAAGAAGAGACCATAGATGACGATTCTCAGTCCGCCCACGCCACGAAGCGCCTCTGAAAGCGGAACCAGGATAAAAGCGCCCAGCATGGGCCCTGCAAATGTTCCCATCCCCCCTACCACGGCTGAGGCAATGGGTAGAATCGAATAGTCCATTTCAAAAACAGGCATCCCCACAAACATATAGACATGTGTCATCAATGCACCAGCGAAAGCTCCGACTGCACTGGCTATAAATAAAGCCTGTGCTTTATACCAGTAGATATTGATTCCACTCCTCATCACAGAGCGGTCATTGTCACGGATGCCTCTGAGAACAAGACCATAATCCGTGTTGATCAATCTTCGAAAGAAAAAGAGGACAGCCAGGACCGCTATAAGGCTCAGATACAATTCAAATTGAATGTTCGGAAGGCTACTCAGGCCACTTAATCCCTCGGTGCCACCAAAAATCTTTGTAGCTTCAATGATCCTCACCAACATCAAAGGGAGGGCAAGCGTGACCATGGCAAAATAGATTCCACGCAGTCTCAGAACAGGAAGGAGCAAAATCGTGCAGACCACCCCACCTCCGATAGTGGCAATGGGAATGGTGAAGAGAGGCGATATTTTAAAGTAATGATTTAATATACCGGTAATATAAGCCCCGACCCCGAAAAAGAGGGCCTGTCCTAACGAGACCATCCCGACCGAAGTCAAAAGATCCCAGCTTAAAGCAAGCAGAGCAAAGACAGCGGTTGAGATCAATACCTTCTTCCAATAGACTCCGGCCACAAGTGTTAATAGAAATAAGATCAGAATCGGGATGACCCGTGGTACCAGGAGATAGAGCATCTCCCGATAGGAGAACAGGGCATAGATATCCTCTGTCCTCGCCTTAATCCCCCGATCAATACGTTCTTTGCGATATTCCATATGAATCTTTTGCTAACCTGTTAATGCCAGAATCAATAAGATTTCTGTCACTGAAAAATTCGAAATCCGAATATCGAAATCCGAAACAAATCCGAATGTTCAAAATTCAAATTAAATTGTTTTGTTTCGAACATTGAAAGTTTTGGTCATTTGCAAATTGTTTCGAATTTCGGATTTCGAAATTCGAATTTAAACCTCTAAATTCTTTCCTCCAATTCTTTCTGCTTCCCGAAAAGCCCTGATGGTTTGACAACAAGAATAACAAGAATGGCAACAAGGCTTACGATCATCATCCAGTGAGAGCCAATATAGGTTGCTGTAAAAGTCTGGGCAAATCCTATCAGAACACTTGCAACAAGAACGCCCCCGGTGCTCCCCAAGCCTCCCACAATGCAAACAGCAAGGGCATTGAGCAGGGCGCTGTACCCCCCCTCTATCGCCACCTGCCCAAGGGGAAGAATCGTTATAGCCGCCACGCCAGCCAATCCGGAACCGAAGGCTAAGCTGAACGTGGCCATCTTATCCGAATTGATTCCGAGGACGAGTGCGGTTCGTTCCTCCTGGGCCATTCCCCTGAAAGCAAGACCTGTCTTGGTGTAATGTGTGAAAAGCCAGAGAAAGAAGACCAGCACCACTCCAATACCAACGATCAGGAGACGCTGGATATCGATATAAGTTTCTCCCAGAGAGACACTGCCATCAATAAAGACAGGTAGGGTATATTCAGACCCGACAAATCCCAAAAAACGAAAGAATTCCAGAATGGCCAGACCGATCCCAAAAGAGGCAATCACCTCTGAAATTGGCATTCCCCTGACGCGAAGAAGAATAAACCGGTAGATGAGCCCGCCAACGAAAGAGGTAAAAAGAACAGCCAGAACGATGGAAAGGAAATAGTTAAACTTTAACCACGTCAACAGCATCCAAGCGGTATATGCCGAAAGGATATAGAGAGCGCCATAAGCAAAATTGGCGACACCGCTGATTCCGAAAGTGAGATTAAAACCCAGTGCCAGGAGGGCCAGAATCACGCTATTGACGAATCCATAAATCAGAGTTCCTTGAAGCATAATACCATTTGTATGAAATATAAAATATGGGAGGCCATCTTGGCCTCCCATAGAAAAGACAATGCATTTTTATCAGTCAGGTGTAGGATAACAGGATGTTTATTTCCCTGGTTTCAACACCCACTCCGGAGCCCATATCTTCTTCTCTGCTAAAGCAGAAGGATAGACGATCCTTCGTTCTCCAGCCTCACTCCACTGGAACATAACAGCAACAGCCTCCTTGCTTAGATCTGTGCCATAGACTACCTGGTTGCCTTTATCGAATTTAACCCTTCCCATAACGCCCTGCCGGTCCGTCTGTTTTATCGCAGCCACCAATGCATCTGGCTCAATCGTCCCAGCCCGTTCGATCGCTTCTTTTAATACATAAACAGACTCATAGGCTGGAGCAGGTCCATGCCCAGACTGAAGAGGGTCTTTATACTTCTTCTTATAGGCATCATAAAAGGCTTTGGCTGGTGGATGCTTATCGGATGGGATATTGCCTAATTCAAAAATGGCATTTAGCACTCCTCCGATTTGACCGTCAAAGGTTTTCCATCCCACCTCACCAGCCATTGGAGAGATGAACCCTGCCATAAGGGCTGGGACCTTCATACTCTTATATTGTTTGACTAGAATACCACTCTGTGACATATCAAAACAGGTAAAGAGGAGTTGGGCTTCTTTTGCCTTTGCTTTCATCAACCCTGATGAGAAATCGGATGCCCCCGTGGGATATTCGTCCCCACCTGTGACCTCCCAACCCGATTTTTCATACCATGTCTTTAAACCAGCTACTGTCCCTCTCGCCCATAAGACATCCTGATTCATTAAGTAGGCCTTTTTAAACCCGAACTCCTTATTCAACTGGGTCATTACCCCTGTCAAAAGATTGACAAAGTATCTCGCGGTCAGGCAGGTCCTGAAAACATATTTATATTTTTCAGGGTTTTCTATAATCTTTGCCTCTGATACTGGTGTCATCGCAATCGTTCCGAGCATGGGAACTTTATATTTGGCCAGAAGGTCCATAGTGGCGAGCAAGGCTTCTGACCTGAAGGGACCCACTACAATGGCATGAACTTTTTTATCCAGAATGATCTTCTCGATCCCAAGAAGTGCTTCTGGCACTGGAACCCCAGGCGCCCCATCCCTGATCTCACTCGCCTCAATCTTGATCAAATGCTTGGCTCCTTTAATCGTGATTCCGCCTTTGGCATTGATCTCATCCGCGGCCATCTGGACCGCCTTTAAACTCTCTCCCCCCTCAATCGACCCCAAATAGGTGGGAACTCCGATGATGACTGGGTCGCCCGCTTTAAGTTGGGCCTGAGAACCAATTGGAAAACAGATAAGGAACGCCAATAGAACAAAGCACAAAAATCCCACTCTTTTCATAACCCCATCCTCCTTTATAATGGATTGGAAAAAGCGACCTAACTATTACAAAAAAAGAGCCTTTTGTCAATAAAACACTACAGAATCCTTTATCTCTTGAGCTTATCGATCGCCTGCTTTCTCAACTCCCGTTTCAATGTCTTGCCCGTGCTTTCTCTGGGTAATTTTTCATAGATTTTCAAGTGTAATCGTGATGTTCACTCACGGATGATCTCACACGGCATGCCGGCTGTACCACTGAAAAACAGTCTTTTATCGCCCCCTTCTTCTCTTTGAGAACCTCGATCGAGAGTCTACCTTCGTTGAACAGGGGGCTAAGTAATTTAAGATATAAGTTTAGGCAAAAAGAGCACGATTTGTGGAAAAGCAATGATCAAAATGATGAACAGAAACATGGTCAGAACAAATGGCAGAATTCCCTTGAAGATGGTCTCCATGGGCACGTCTTTAGCCACTCCTGCAATCACATAGACATTCATGCCAATGGGAGGAGAGATCATTGCCATCTCAACTAACAAGGCAATCAGTATTCCAAACCAGATGGGATCAAACCCCAGCATTTTGATCAACGGGAAAAAGATGGGGACGGTAAGCAACACCATGGCCATGGTATCGATGAAACAACCCAGGATGAAGTAGAGGATAACGATAAAAATGATCGCCATGGTAGGACTGACTCCCAGGGAGATAATGTAGTTGGCTAATTCCATGGGAATGGTGCTGACAGCGATAAAAGGCACCATGATGAAGGCGCCAATGGCGCAGAGAAAGATCATGCCTGTGGATTTAACCGCATCCACAATACTGTTCGTCAACGATTTCATGTTTAGCCGTCTTCTCACCAGCGACAGGAGAATGGCGCCTGCTGCGGCGACACCTCCAGCCTCTGTCGGTGTGAACCAGCCGATAATGAGCCCACCCATGACCAGAATGATCAAGACCAGGACTTCGGCGCACTCACCCGTAGCGGCTAATTTTTCCTTCAAGGTTGAGCTTTGGCCTGCTGGAGCCATGGATGGTCTCAGGCGTACGTGGATGTAAACCGTGGACATAAACATGAGGGCAAGTATGATTCCGGGCACAATGCCGGCGACAAACAGCTTCACGATCGATGTTTCCGTAAGAATTCCATAGATGATCAGGATGGTGCTGGGTGGTATTAAAAAACCGAGCGTACCCCCGGCCGCAATACAACCCGTGGCCAAAGCGCTATCATATTTATACCTTCTCATTTCCGGTATGGCCGGAGTCCCGATGGTTGCGGCGGTCGCAATGCTCGATGCGCTGACCGCGGCAAAAATCGCACAGGATCCCAGGGCTGCAATCGCCAGACCTCCTGGCAATCTGCCAAATATTCGGTATGCCATTTTAAACAGGGCTGAGCCGAGTCCTGCATGAAAGAGGACCGTACCCATCAGCAGAAAAAGGGGAAGGACAAGCCAGTCATAGTTGGATATGAGTTCGTAAGGGACGGTGGAGATCACACTAAATGCCGCATTCATATTAACGATCGAGGCAAATCCCACAAACCCAACCAAGGCCATGGAAATACCAATGGGAGCTCCTAAAAGGAGCAGTACCAGCGTTAAGACAATCCCGAGAATACCCGTAATAAATGGACTCAAGTTCGTTTTCCCTTTCTTAGAATTTGGATGAAGTCATATAGAAAATATCCCCAGAGCGCCGCACAACCTAACACCCAGATGAATCGAAACGGAGCTAAAGGCAGATGCAGCACAAGAGTATAGGATCCTCGTTTGGTAATGGCTTCCCAGAAAAAATCGAGGCCTCCCCAAATCAGAAGTGTAATAGTAACCAAGTTGACAACCATGACAAAAAAGGTAATGGGTGTCTGAATTAACCTGGGTAGTCTGGAAACCAGGATCTCGACAATAATATGAGCTTTTTGCAGTTGCGCATACCCTAAAGCAAAAGAGATAAGGAAAACGCCGGAAAGGCTGATGAGTTCCACGCCACCGTAGAGTGGCGACTTGAAAAAATTGCGTCCGATCACGTGGATGACGACGACAAGCATCATCATCACCAATGAAATGGATGAAATGATGAGAGGTAGTTTTTTTGCGGTAAATTTTAACCAGGTTACCACGGGTAAACCCCCTTCTAAAAATAATGGACGGAAGCTGGCCCTTTCAGGGCAGTGCTATTTGTACCCAGATGTTGCATAACTTCTGCTCATACGGGCAAGGGCGATCCGTTCGGAAAGGCTTCGAGGTGAACCTTTTTCCGTATCAGCACTTACGTTTCGTTTCCCTGCCGAAATTCACTTTCGGTGAAGTCTCCTGTATTCCATAAAATTATAAAAACCGCCATTCGAAGCCTTGTAGGGCGGATTGCCCTTGCCCGTTTTTGCAACTGGCGGGTGTATTAGCGTAAAACAGTATGATGATGAGCTATGCTGTGCGTGAAAAACACACAGCATAGCTCTATGATTTATCCCTACTTCCTGATTCTATTTACAAACTCCAGAACTTTGGTTGCAGGGTACCCTTTCGCATCAAGGGCGGCTGCATGCTTTCGGTTATTGCCATCAACGATTTCAAACCACTTGGCCTGTTCGGCGGGGGCCAATTTGATGAACTCCATGCCCTCTTTCTTTCCATACTCCACAGCAGCTGAATCCGCCCCATCAAACGCTTTGATGGACTCACTCCTGCCCCACTCGAGACTATCATTGATCACTTTCTGAAGGTCGGGAGATAGCTTATTCCAGCTATTGGGATTCATCACCAGAAACCAGTTGCTGGAGAGATACATACCGAACTCTGTGACGAATTTTACAGGAAGTTTAAAGGCCTCAATTGCCTCTTTGAAAACCAGACCGCCATGCACCGTACCCTTCTGAATACCAATGACCATGTCAGCAGAGGTCATGCTTACCGGAGTGCCTCCTAATAGTTTTAAGGCGTCAGCTGCTTCAGGGACCGGTACCCTTAGCTCCAACCCTTTGAGATCAGGCATGGTGCGAACAGGTTTGGTGGTCGCAACCACAGCCGGACCAGAGGTATTCATCCATAAAACTTTAACCGTGTCCCATTCTTTTCGAAGCTCCGGAAAGTTTTTCCAGACTTCCGCTACAATTCTTGATCCCGTAGCGGCATCAGGAATACCGGCTAAAAACATGGAGAGCATTCCGGTCAGTTCTGCTCCAGCTCTGGAGTAACGATAGCTTGCCCCCATATCTGCAATGCCCTTTTCGATGCCGCTGAACGTCTCCACAGGTTTGATCAGTGTTGCACCCGGAAAGATGCGGATACTCAATTTGCCGCCACTGTCCTTCTTCACCTTTTCTGCCCAAGCAGCGAGCTGTTTATCTATGACAGAACCCGCAGGCGCCATATGACTGAGGGTTAGCTCTGCGGCTGAAGCCTCTCTCTGAGTGCCTAAACCCATCAGACCGGTGATAAAAACTGCTGCAACTAAAATAGATACGATTCTCTCCTTCATCTCTTTCCTCCTTTGTTCTGTTCGTCATTGAAGCATGACGATGGTTCGGTTTGTTTAGGTTTAGCACAACATGCTTTAAAAAACCTTCACCTCCTTTCTTTAATTCAACTTGTAAATTTTTACTATCTCATGTTTCCGCCTCTCATAAGAAATTTGAAAGTCGATAGCACTACTCAAGGCTTCTGTCCAAGGAACTGTTTTCTTAACTCTCTCTTTAAGATTTTCCCAGCGGGGCTTTTGGGCATCTCACTAACAATGATATAATCCTTTGGAACTTTGAAAGGCGAGAGACGCGATTTGAGAAAAGCTTTGAGTTCTTCTGGATTGATGTTCTGGCCTGGTTTGGGAATAATAAACACGGCTACTCGCTCACCCCATTCTTTATCTGGAAATCCAACGACCGCACATTCTTGCACCTCCGGTCGAACATAGAGCACCTCTTCTATTTCCCGGGGATAGACATTTTCACCTCCAGTAATAATCATATCCTTAAGGCGGTCAACAATGTAAAGGTATCCATCGGAATCGAATAGGCCAATATCTCCTGACCGTAACCATCCGTTCTCCCAGAATGCGGAGAGATTGCTTTCGGGGTTGTTCAAGTAACCTTTCATCACAACTTGTCCCCGAAAACAGATCTCGCCTTCATGGCCCTGCTCCAATAAATTGCCCGCGGTGTCTCTAATCTGGACTTCCACTCCATGAATCACCTGGCCTACGGATCCTACCACATGCCTGTCTGGATAATAATGGTTATAGGTAACCGGCATGCCTTCTGTCATTCCGTATGACTCACAGATTTTAATCCCCGTTCGTTCTTTCCACTGTTTGACGATCTCCCTGGGCAGGGAGGCCGCCGCTGAAAAACAGTAGCGGAGCTTGCCCAACTTTTCACTCAGATCGTTTACCCCAAGCAAACGGACATAGATCGTAGGCACGGCAAAGAATTTTGTAATCCGGCCAGCGGCCATCAACTCAAGGGTTTTTCCCAGGTCAAAGGAGGGAAGAATCTCCAGGCATCCCCCGGTCATGATCGTGGCGTTCATAATGTGGATCTGACCGAAGACATGGTTGAATGGCATAAAGCATAAGGCCCTATCGTCTTCGGTGTTTCGTTCAAAATGAGCGATACTGAAACTGGAAAAATTGATCCCTTCGTGTGTGAGCATGGCGCCCTTCGGGGTTCCGGTTGTTCCTCCGGTATAAAGGATGGCTGCTGTATCCCCCCTGTCCCGCTCAATCGCTTTAAAGTGAGGAGATCCATTTTGAAGCACCCATCCTAAATCGAGATCCCCATGGGGAGAAATGATCTTTTCGATACCACAGGGGTCTTTTAATCTGAAAAGGTCATCCAATTTCTCGTTATATGTGAATACGATTCGAGGTTGGGAGTGACGAACCAGAAGGGAAAGTTCGTCGCCCTTCAAAAGACTTGAAAAGGTAATGGCAACGGCACCCGTTTTCATTACCCCAAAATAGATAGACATCCAATCCATGGAGTTGGGGGCAAGCAGACCAATAAGGTCTCCTTGACCAACGCCCATTTTGATGAGCGATGTGGCAATTCGGTTTGCTTGTTCATTGAGCTGTTGATATGTGGCGGTTCGTCCATTTTCGCAGACAGCGGGCCGCTCAGGGAAAAAATAGGCTGACTTTTCAAGATTATTGGCTAAATTCATAGGTGCGATCTCTTTTTCGCAAGGTATTTTAACTATTCTCTATTAATGTAATTGGTTCAATATTTATCCCAATCAAAAAATTTTGTCAATAAAAATATTGATTTTTTAAAAAACTTTTGATATACCTTCATTGTGAGGAAGGGGTATTACAATGCAATTTAAACCTGTTAAACAATCAAGAATATCTGGAGAGGTGGTTGAACAGCTTAAGCATTCGATCATATCAGGCAATTTTAAGGCAGGGGATAAACTTCCCTCTGAACGAGAACTTGCTGAAGAGTTCCATGTCAGTCGTTTGGCAATAAGAGAAGCGATTAGAACGCTTGAAAATTCAGGATTTATCGTCACACGATCAGGTGCAAATGGAGGTGCTTTTGTCACTGAATTGACCTTCGATTATCTAATAAATGCTTTTCTTGACCTTTTCTCAACGAATAATATCTCGATTCCTGAACTTCACCATGTGAGACTGATCATTGAACCCGAAGTAGCCCGGTTAGCCGCACTAAACATCACGCCCGAATATGCAAAGCAATTGAAGGAGGCCATGGAAATCGAAGAACTCTCTATCATATCCTTATCGTTAGATGTGGATCGGAAGCAAAAGGTCCATTTTATATTGGCTCAAATGTGTGGCAATCGTTTTCTCGAGGCCTTGATGAGGTCCTTGTTGAAATTGACCAAGAGAGTGGTCGAGGCAGTCAATCCTGATGTGGATACGGTCCATCCGAGGGGGATGCATGGCGCTGTTGTGGAGGCAGTGGTGGCCGGCAATTCGGAGGCCGCGCATGAAGCAATGAAAAAACACACCCTTGCCTTCGGCGAATATTTTATCAAAATGGAGAAAACCTACCGAGAAAGAAACTCACTCACTCCTTTCTAAGCTGATGTATTGAAGAAAGAGCTTCGTTATTCCATACCCCAACAAACTTCCCACCAAAACATCTGTAGGAAAATGTAGCCCAAGGTAGATTCTTGTCCATGCGATGAATGAAGCGATCACATAAAAAATAATCCCGAACCGGGGAAACCAATAAGCCAATAGAGTAGCCATCATAAATGATAAGGCCGCATGGGCGCTTGGGAAACTGGGATCAAGGATTTCGCCTGGTCCTTTGGAGAGTTTGGAACCCATTTCCTGAAGGAAGTAAAAAGGTCTTTCACGCTGGATGAGAAATTTGAGGCCGTAAACAATGGCAGATTGGATGCCGTAGAGAAGGAGGAGACGCCGGAATATTTTTCTCTGTTTAGTGATGATTAAGGTGAGAAGGATAAAGAGAATCACGGCAAAATGACTTCCGAGATAGGTCAGCCAGGGGATGGTATAGTCAAGAAGGGACGAACTCCACCATCGATTCCCCCATCTCATGAAGTTTAATTCCCATTCCATGTTATTTAGACCTGTAGCGCCCCCATTTACTGGGGGCGAGGAAAACGTCGGCAATAAATGCCGACGCTACATATCTCTCCATCTCCCAATCCTCCCACCTTATTTTAAATAGGAAGCCTTGGAATAATATCTGCCAGATTCTGACTTCGAACGCATATGCTGGCAACCTGATCAAGTTCAGCACAGGATGAATTGAAAGCGATTGCAAACCCTACCATTTGAAACATATCTATATCGCCTTTGCTATCTCCGATAGCAATCGCCTCTTCAGACTTAATCTCATATTGGTCAAGGACCTTCCTAACCCATTCGGCCTTCTTATCATAATGAACCTGAATGCTCACCCTTCCGGTGAGCATTCCATCCTCACAGAGAATCTCATTAGAGACAGAGTGATCGAAACCATATCTTTCATGGACCCAGTTGGTCAAAAGAGAAAGTCCGGAGGAGACCATCGAAAGTATCATGCCTTTCTGCTTTAGATGGGAGATCAACTCGTCCACTCCGGGATGAAACGGGACGGTCTTAATGATTTCCATCATCTCTTCAACTTTCATCCCTCTCCAAACTTCGGCATCACGCTCACAGAACTCTTTGTAAGAAATCTTCCCGGCCAGAAACTGTTTCTGATACTCTTCCGCAAATCCGTACCATTTCCCCAACCGGACATGGATATATTCCCAGATGGATCGTTCCCGGGTCAGCGTCCCATCGAGGTCAAAGATGACCAGTTTGTATTGCTTTTTCTTTTCGGTTGACATTACATACTTTTATAAAAGAAAATGCTGGTTGAGGTCAATTCGTTGGATAAACCATGCCTTTGAATATGGTTATGGTTAAGGTTACGAAGCCCCTGCCTTCGCCGAAGCAGCTTCGCGCAGGCAGGTTGTTTTGACATTCGGAAACAGTTACGTTTAAATGAATTAAAGACGACAAACGTAGCCTGTTTTTGACGATACGGGCATCGTCACCTTTGCCGTTGGACGAAATCCCTTTTTTATCACTAAAGCGGGAGGGCGATCGCATGAAAGGCTGGACTGAAGAAGAAATAAGTAATAAGAATTTGATGGCGCCCTGCGGGCTCTATTGTGGTGTCTGCGGAGTCTATCTTGCCACAAGGGATAAGAATGAAAAATTCAGGGCGGTCATGGGAAACCTCTACGGGACAAAACCGGAAGAGACCGAATGTCTCGGTTGTATGCAACCTGATCCACCTGAGAAACTCTATACCTATTGCAAGACATGCTCAATAAGAAATTGCGTAAGATCGAAAGGACTTTATTCCTGCCATCAGTGCAAGGAATGGCCGTGCGGTTTGATTGAGAACTTTGGTTTTCCCACCGGACTTAGAGTGATGAAGAGAGCCATTCCCGTTTGGCGACCGAAAGTAGCTCAACACGGCGATGAGAAAGGCAGTGTCGAATGGGCGCGATCAGAATGCGAGCGCTATCACTGCTCCTTTTGCGGCGAACCGCTCTTCAGAGGCGCCCAGCGCTGCAGAGCCTGCAAGAAACCCGTCGCCGATGAACTGGACGGCTCGTTATAAAAAAATGGGAGATGCAAGAAGACACGGGAGCACTGGCTGGCATGAGACCAAGGAACCAGAATCTTATCACCCGCAGAATTTCTGGAAACATTCGGAGATAAAATTTAAAAACGGAACTACTGTTTTCTCACTCTCCTTTTAACGATTGTGAGCCAGGTCTATTTTCTTAGCCCCCCTTCCTTTTCCTACACCCCCATCTTTCACCAGGACTTCCGGAGAGAGTCTAATCCTTTCAGATAATCCTCGTGTTCGAGATTCATTTCAACGCTGTGTTCTTGAAGTATGTCCATCATTTTTGAGACGGAGACTCCGGCTATTCGAGCCGCTCTTTCGATGGAGGCCTCTGACTTCTTGTATTTCTCTATAGCAAGCATCACCCTACCAAGATCAACGAGCTTTCTCACCTTTTTAGAAACATCTTCCCGCTCTTCCTTGGCCAAAACCGACAGAAAGCGGTAATCTTCATCATCCATTCGTATGCTTACCGTTTTTTTTGCCATACTTAGCAACTCCTTCTATCTGATTTCTTGCAGTCTCGATGATTCTTTTTTTATACCTTGCAAGGGATTGGAATTTTTGTAACTTGGTCAAGGCTTCATCTCCTTCAATCAATCCCTTCTCACAGGCCCGGACTAAAATGGCGATGGCTGTGGTAAACTCTAATTTCATGATTTTGCAGGCTCTGATTGCGTTCTTATCATCCGTGGCGACAAGAGATGCCTTTTCCTCAATTGCAATTGCTAATGTTTCGGCTTCCCCTTCATCAATATTGAAATCTTCTACCAGCTTTCTTCCGAGTTTTTTCTCTTTTGATTTGAAAACCTCAATTTTTCCTTCTTGAATGAGTTTTCGAATGAAGGGAACATCTGGAGTTGTACCCTCGAGCACTTCTTCTTTCACTTTATCAGAGATCGCCACTTTTTTGGCAAAATTTGCAATAAATATACCGAGTATATCTATCTTCGCCAGTAAGATTAAGGTAGATGCGTCAAACAAGATCATATATCGTTATATGTATGACATTTGCATGACATTGTCAAACAAAAAATTGAGGCCTTTTACAGAACAATAAAGATGGTCAAATGACTCTTAGGAGGCTTCTATGGACGTGACTGAGGTTGCCAGTGGGCAAGCCATAGGCCGAGGGCAACACAGCAAAGCCCGATTAGGAAGGTCGTTGAGATTCTTTCTTCAAGCCACAGCGCACCTAAGGCAGTCGCCGTAATTGGACTCAGTGCCAGAAATACGGTCACCTTTGTTGGCGTCGTATGGTTGAGTGCCCACAACCATAGATAGTATCCTATGCCACTATTGATGCCGATAAAGCCGACAGCCAGCCAACCGCCAGTCGTAAACAGGGGTAGAGAGTTAAAGAATCCCTCCCCCACAGCCAGCACTGCTAAAAAACCAACCGAAGCAAGCATCGCAAAGGCGCTTACCGGAAGCGTCGGATATTTTCGCAGATAGGGCCGGTACAAAACACTGCAGATGGCTCCGCTCAGGGCGCTCGCAAATGCAGCCAACTCGCCGATCCAGGTACTTGTCACCCCACCCAGATCAACCACCTTCTCTCCAAGGGCAAAACCTACCCCCACAATGGTCAGCGAAACGCCAAAGACCTTAGCCAGCGTTATTCGCTCATAACCGAGGGCCGCGGCAAATATCATTGTCAACAGAGGCATGGTAGCAAAGATCAGCGCAGCGCGGGCCGATGGGATGAATTGAAGTGAATAATTGAGCACGGCGACCAGTATCCCAAATTGGGTAATGCCCAGCAGCGCAATGGGCAGCAGATCACGCCGTTCGAAGCGCACGCGCGCAGACAACAAGGTTGGGGGCAACAAGCAGCAAAAACCGATGGTGTAACGCAACAGCGCCAGCGATATGGGAGAAGCCTGATCAATGACAAAACGTGTGGCCACGATCCCAGAGCCAACGAGGATGCCAGTTGCAGCAGCCGCAGCCACAGGTAGTAAATTAGTCATGAGTCATCAGATGGAGCCCCCACGGGCAAAGCCCGTGGTTCCTAAAAAACACCCACAATGGGCGAACATCCCGTACCAGAGGACCAATTCACCCACAGGTAGAACCCATGGTCCTCTTGGTTCGGGACCGAAGCGCAGCAAGATCATGATGAGGGTTTTTCAGCTTTATTGATTTTACAAAGAAAGGCGCGAAGCGGCCACCCGCCACTGACTTCATTACAAATATCGGGATCATCGTCCGTCAACACATTACAGTTAGACTTCCAGACCCCATGCAGGGAAGGTTCTGCGCCATCTTCCTCAGGAAACCACCAGCCATGTTGAACATGGATCACCCTTTCATCAATTCCCAAGAAAGGTTTGTATTTTTGTTGCATTCGTCCTCTGGGGGATTCTATCCAAACCCAATCCCCTTCTTCAATTCCAAATTGTTTTGCAGTATTCGGATGTATCTGCACAATGGGCTCGGGAGCCATTTTTCTGAGGGACTGAACCTGACGCTGTTCAGAGTGATAATAGGGCTGAATCCTGCCACCTGTGATGAGAATCAGAGGGTATTCCTTGGCTAGATCTGGACGACTGTAAGGGCTTTCAGGAGGCTCCTTAAATTCGGGGAGCGGATGATATCCCAACTTCTCAAGCGTTTTAGAATACATTTCGATCTTCCCCGTTGGGGTTCCAAAACCAACCTTTTCATAACGTTTATACTCCTTCGGTATCGAAAGGAATCCACCCTGGCGCATAAAAGCTTGGAAAGTGAGCCCTATTGGCTTGAGCCGATAATCATATACCTCCTCCAGCGTCCCCCATGGCCATTCTTTTTCCTGACCGACTTGAAGAGCCAATCCTCGCCAGATATCATAGTCATCCCTTCGGTCATACTCCCCTTCGATCTTCCTTGGCATGGCCCGCTCACTTCCCATCATTCCCGAATAGGTCCACAACCAAGGTCTTTCAAGGTAGGTTGTAGAAGGCAAAACATAATCAGCCAACTGAGCGCTGGGTGTCATAAAAAAGTCCACCACCACATAAAGATCGAGGCTCTTTAAGGCTTCATAAACCAGTTTTGTATTGGCCTGTGTGACCATGGGGTTGCTTGAAAGGGTAATCATTCCGCGAACCGGATAAGGTTTTCCTGATAAAATCGCTCGGTAGACGGTCGGTGCGTGAGCAAAACACTCATAAGAACTGCGATTATTCGCATCCCTGCCCCAAACCTTTAAAACGTGGGACTGGATGGCATCATAACCTTGTCGGGACATCAAACGAAAACGGTCAATCCCCAGGGTTTTTTCAATCTGTTGAGTTGAAAGCCTGTCATGAGCTGCGATTTCCTGCTCATGAATCAGGTTAGGGTAAGGGGAAGGAAAGATATCACCACCCGGGATATCGATGTTTCCTGTAATCGCCGATAAAATGTAATGGGCATGGAGCGCTTGAATGGAATTGGCCTGGTGTTCGAGTCCCATTCCATGGTTGGTCACTCCTGGTGTCAGAGTCGCATACCATTCAGCGGCTTCGCGAATTTTTAGACCAGGAACCCAGGTGATTTCGGCAACCCTATCAATCGGGTAGTTCTTTACCCATGCCTTTAATTGGTCAAACCCATAACACCATTTCTCCACGAATGCTTTGTCATACAAATTTTCTTCGATCATATGATGAATCATCCCGAGTGCAAGCGCACAATCCGTACCCGGTCGAATCTGTAGCCAGAGATCCGCATGGTTCACGCTATTCGTCTTTCTCGGATCGATCACAATGATCTTTGCTCCATGATCACGCTTTGCCCTCTTAGCAGATCTCCAGAAGGCATCCCAGTAACGAGGACCTCCCCCACCCCAGAGGACAATGCAACGTGTATTGGATCGGACGACAGGAAAGACCCGCCATCCAAAAAGTGTGTATCCCATCACACACATGGGCCCATAACAGATTTCTCCGGCTCCAATATGATTTGGAGATTCTAAGATATTGAAGAATCTCTCTCTTATCTCATCATGGGTTCGGCCTGTTCCGCTGGTCGTGGCAATGGCCTCAGGTCCATATTGATCGACGATCTTTCTCAATTGTGCGCCAATCTCTGTAAAAGCTTCATCCCATGAAATGATTTGCCATCGATTCTCTCCCCGTTTTCCGATGCGCTTCATCGGGTAATTGAGTCGCGCGGGATGATAAAAATACTCAACCATGGCTCTTCGTCTCGGGCACCCACTTGAAATGGGATTTGATGTCTTGGCTCCTGGAAATTCTGTGTCAGGATCAACCGAGACGAGACGATGGCCATCCACGGATGCTGCAAGCCGACAGGCATTATGGCATTGGATACAAATGACCTTCTTGATCTCCATACAAGTTCTCCAAGAGAGTGGATTCAGCACTATACTTTAACCCATAGCATCTTCATAAAGTCGTTTCAAGTTCCAACAAATTATTGTAAGCTGCCTGCCCTTCGGGTTCCATCCCACTGTCACGGATTTGGAGATACTTCCCAGATCAATGATTGACAAGGACTCTTCATGGTTTTAGATTATCATACAGAGTGGCATGGTTTACATGATGAGCAGGAGGCGAAAATGCCCGAGTTTCGATATTCGAACATAGAGCGCGAAATGGAAGTTTATGGATACGATTCATTCGTCAAGAGTCACTGCCGGATGTGCCACGGCGGCTGCGGTGTGATCGTTTATGTCAAAGGCGGCAAGGTCGCAAAGATTGCCGGTGACCCCGATTGCCCCATCGCCCATGGGACGCTCTGCGCCAAAGGCTTGGCCTCGGCGCAAATTGCCTATCATAAAGACCGACTCACCTACCCTGTCAAACGGATGGGTCCCAAGGCGAGCGGCAAATGGGAACGGATCTCATGGGACGAAGCCCTCGACACCATTGCAAAGCGAATCCTGACCTACAAGGAAAAACATGGGCCTGAGTCAATTGTATTCGGGTATGGGACCGGCAGAGAAAATGAGTCTGTGATCTACCGCATCGCCAATCTCCTTGGCTCGCCAAACGTACTGACCGCAGGCCATTTCTGTTACGGGCCCCGCATCTCCACAAGCATCATCACCTGCGGAACAAATCCCATCGTTGATTATGAGAATTTTCCCAAGTGCATCATCCTGTGGGGAAACAACCTTACCCTCAGCAACCCTGATGAATACAAGGGGGAACCCTTCTCCGTCGCCCTCGACAAAGGAGCCAAGCTCATCGTCGTTGATCCCAGGCTCACCCGTCCGGCAGCACGGGCAAATGTCTGGCTCCAGCTAAGACCCAGCACAGACGCTGCCCTTGCCCTGGGGATGCTCAATGTTATCATCCATGAGGAACTCTATGATAAAGAATTCGTTGCAAAATATACCCATGGCTGGGAGTCATTTGTCAAAAGGGTGAATGAATACCCCCTTGATAGAGTTGAAGAGATCACCTGGGTTCCAAAAGAAAAGATCAGGGAGGCTGCAAGGCTCTTCGCAACCACAAAACCCGCAGCCATCCAATGGGGTGTGGCGATTGAGCAGCAGACGAGCTGTGCGGATAACGACCGCCTGCTCATGTCCCTCATGGGAATAACCGGTAACATCGACGTCCCCGGCGGTCAGGTCCTCAACCGGCAACCGAATGTCGTCAATGTGGGCCAATTTGGTGCCCATGGCCTGCTTTCCAAGGACCAATTCGCAAAACGGTTGGGAGGAGACCGTTTCCGCCTTGCCTCTCGTTTCGCCATCCTTCAACCAAAATGCGTCTGGGATGCCATTCTTGAAGAAAAACCTTATCCAGTCAAAATGCTCTTCCTTATCAGCACCAACCCTCTGGTCACCGCTGCCAATGCGAGAGAGGTTTACCGGGCCCTTGAGAAAGTTGAGTTTATGGCTGTGGCCGACTTCTTTCTGACCCCGACTGCAGAACTGGCAGACATTGTTTTTCCAGCTGCGACCTGGCTTGAGATGGACTATGTGGGTGATTATTGGAAACGCCATGGCTATGTCCTGCCACGCAGAAAGGTCATCCAGGTGGGTGAATGCCGTTCCGATCATGAAATGCTCAACGACCTTGGCCGCCGGATCGGTCAAGGACAATACTGGTGGAACAACTACGAAGAAGCCCTCGATTATATCCTCCACCCGATGAACATCACTTGGAAGGATTTTAAGAAGATGAATTACCTCAGGGGAGAGGTGAAATATCACAAATATAAGGAGGGAGGGTTTTCGACTCCCACGAGGAAGTTTGAGCTCTACTCAACGGTTCTTGAAAAAATGGGTTATGACCCGCTTCCTCAGCACCGGGAGCCTTCTGAAAGTCCAGCGAGTGCTCCGGAACTTTATAAGGCATATCCCTATATCCTGATTACCGGTGCACGCATGCCTGGATTCTTTCACACGGAAAACAGACAGGTAGGACGCCTCAGAGAACTTCACAGAGATCCCATCGTTGAGATCCATCCTGAGGCAGCGGCAAAGGAGGATATCAAAGAGGGAGACTGGGTGATCATTGAATCCCATCGAGGCAAAATAAGACAACGGGCAAGACTCGTCCTCGGACGCGATCCTCGAGTCGTTGCGGCTCAGCATGGATGGTGGTTTCCTGAGAAAAAAGACCCGGGCCACGGCTGGGACGAGTCGAATATCAACATCCTTACAGACAGCGCCTTAGAAGGTTGCGACCCTGCCATGGGAGCCTCAAACATCAGGACGTTACTGTGCAAAATCTACCCTGAAAGGATAGTATCCTATGAATAAATATACTCTGACCGTTGAAGAGTTTGCCTGCTGGGGATGTAAGACTTGTGAAGTAGCCTGTCAACAGGAGTTCAATCCAGTGGATGAAACGAAAGGCATCAAATATCTGTCCATCTGGCCGGATGGCCCGAAAGTTATGAATGGAAAACTTGATTTCATCTGGCGTGTGAATGTCTGTAAACACTGCAATGAACCTCCCTGTGTACCAGCTTGCCCGGAGGATGCCATCAGAAAAAGAGAAGACGGGATCGTTATTCTCGATGCAGAGAAATGCACCGGGTGTCAACTTTGCATCGACCAATGTCCTTATGATGCCATTCACTTTGATGATGTAAAAAAGACTGCGGCCAAGTGTAATCTCTGTTATCATCGGGTAGATCAGGGCCTCTACCCTGCCTGCGCGGATAATATCTGCCTTGCCCACTGCATCTATTTTGGGGACCCTGTCGAGATTGAACAGCAGATTCTGGAGAAAAGAAAAATACGAGGGGGCTAATAACGAAGAAGGATGCCCATGCAAATAAAAAGGCAGAGGGTAACAGCCCTCTGCTTTTTTATTTGAAAAAAGATCATGGAATGATGTTAAATCCCATCCCAATCCACAGCCGTCTTATCCGATGGCAATGGGATGATAAAAACCGGTTTCTGGGTTCGATGCAAGATAGACTTCGAAACACTCCCGAGAAAGGCGTATGATATAAACCCTTTTCCATGGGTCCCGAGGACAATCACATCACCCCCCTCTTGGTCCGCAGTATTCAGGATGGCATCCGGGGGATAGGCGGTAAACACAAGGATCTTGCTTACAAGTTCAGCGCAGGGAGGACCCATTTGGGATTCTGCCTTTTTACAAAACCCTGTCAAATGATTTTTCATTGATTCAACCATCTCATCAATCTGCTGTTTTTTCTGAATGCTCGTCAAGCCTCCATAAGCTTCCGCATAGGCCGGAATCGGCTCGATCGCATGCAAAATAATGATTTTTGCATCATGCTTCTTGGCCAGATCCACCGCATACAGAAAGGCATAAGAAGAGTTTTTACTGAGATCCGTGGCATAAAGAATTTTTTTAATTTTTGGAACCATCGTTTTCCTCCCTCCTCGTTTGAATTTTAATCTCCCCCCTAAGAGAGATTCCCTATTCAATTAAAATATAACCATTAATCAGAAAAATGCAAAGCCAACACCCTACCCTTTCTCTCTTCTTAAGGGTTTGGCGAGAATCTCAAGCACCCGGAAGTCTAAAAAATTGTTGCAGTGGAAAGGCCAGACCACTATGGCACTATCTGCCCCTCCTCCCTTGGAGGTGGTTGTTCCTCCCACAGCAATCGTCTTGTCAATGGGAATTGCACTGCTATCCGCCGCCATGATGGTACATTCGATAGCCACCTTGACCCCTACGCCAAACAGGGAGCGCAGGGATTCTGCAAGTACCTCCGTATGGGAGGCTCCGGAAAATTTATTCGTAAAAGATCGCTCCAAGCCTGAAAGGATATGGCTCTGCCTCACCACTCTGGCTCCCATGGACTCCACCTCTTTCAAAATCTTCAAATCAAATTCCCAGATACCAGGACGAGAAAATCCTGGATGGGAGCTTACAATCACCAGGTTTGTCTCCGCTGCCATCTTCTTTGCAAACTTAAGACCTGTTTTCCCGTGGGAACTCGCAACGACGACACTTTTAATATCCCCTTCTTTCAACCGGTTGTAAACAATCTCTACCACTGCATCGGTATTATCAATCCCGGGTTGATTAAAATAGGTAATCGAACGATTCACTCCCTTCATCTCTTCCTCCTGTTGAAACAATGAAAATGAACCAAACTACCTTCACTTATAAACAATACTTCTTTCCAATTCAATGGAGATTTTTAATGGACCGTTGTACTGGATTTTAAATGACCAGGAAGGATGAAGGCAGGAGGGGATTTATTTACAATTGCATTTAGGTTCACAGACCAGCACATTTCTTTCATCCGTTTCGAAAGTACACTTTTGCTCAAGGATGACTTTCAACTTTTCACGGGCTCGATGAAGCCTGACCTTAACATTCTGAACGGTTATCCCTAAGATATTGGCAATCTCCTGATGGTTGAACTCCATCATATCAAAAAGAATCAGGACCGTTCGTAAGGAATGGGGGAGGAGGTCAATCTGGTTCTGAATACACTCTCCCATCTGTTTTTGTTCTAATCTTTTCTGGATATCCAATTCGTTCTGGATGAAGGCTTCGCTTAAGTCTTCCCTCTCCTCCTGGTCAATGCTTTCCTCTTTATTTGATCTCTTCGACCGGCGGAAATGGTCCTGGCAGAGATTGTAGGCGATGCGAAATATCCAAGAGGACAATTTTGAAGGGTCTTTTAGGTTTTTTAAATTATTCTGAATTTTTATAAATGTCTCCTGAATGAGGTCATCTGCTACCCATTCATCTTTCACAAGGGCTAGGATGAACTTTCTTACCCTGGCATAGTACTGATCGTAAATATCCCAATACTCCATCTTAATATCACCCTGAAATTATCCGCAGCACGATTTACTGGCCTGCCTGTCGCATGGCAAGGAAAATTCCTTTTCCTGCCCCATCAATTCGCTGATCCTGTTTCTAATAGCCAAATGGGCTCCTTTTTTAACCTGACTGGCCAGGTCCACAGCCTCCTGAATCTGTTCAAGGGTAAGGCCTACTGCTCTCGCCTTCCCGAAGTAATGTTCAAAGCAGGGGATACAGTTCGCTGCATTGGCAGCACCCAAACAGATTAAGACTTTTGTCCTTTCATCCATGGTCAAATCCTCCTTTTGAGATTTCTGAATATAAGACGGAATAGACCATTGAAAGGTTACACTTCTTTCTATTTTTATCTCTCAAGTTGATCGAATTTTAACCTTATTGTATAAGAACACTCTTTCCCTAAAACCATCATACACTTACCTAAAGGTGGTTTAAGTTCATGTTTTAATCCCTGGGCATCAATCCATCCTTGAATCCTTGCAAGAATTCCACATTCATACTGGTCCTTGATCCCCGCCCTCAAAATATTTTCATAGGCAAAGCATCTCTTCAAATGCATTTGATAGGATTGATGATCGAGGATCTTGATTTCGTATTCAGCAAGACCGGAACCATAGAGCGACATAGCTGCTTTATTGAGAGTGAGGTATTCTTCTAAATCGTTAGGCTCCGGTATGGCTAACGTTTTCATGCACCGTTTCATCTCCACCCGACCGATCTCCCTGCACACCATTTGATTCAATGGATTGGCCACTTCCATACCAAAACGGTTTGCCACAGCCATAAACCATCTGGCATCGTGTGACATCCATCCTTTGATCAGAAGGTCTTTTTCCATCTCAAAGGTTAAATTATTCGACATCGAATTTCTCCTCTTTTCTCCTTACCTTTTTCCCAGGAAGCTGTGAAAATATGTACTCAAAAGTCAGAGGGGCAGGCAGGGGTGTCGAAAAAGTTTTGCAGCGGTACCTCTTAACGTTAACATCAAACGATCAAAAACTGTAAAAGACATTCGTTAATTATTGAGTTTAGTGACCCTTACCTATAAAACGGACGCAATTGTAAAACTTTTGAGATGTCCCTGCGTGCCCCTCTGACTGGATCTTTTCACACCTTCCTGGGAAGAAGATTAAGCCTTGCGCACCCGGCAGGGAATATAACGATGGAGCGGTGTCCCTGCAAAACGATCTCGGTGTTTTGCCGGAGCTAACTCGTTTACATTGACTCCGTGTGGTTCTCCACCATGGACGAGCCCGAAGCCATGAGGGATGATCACCTGGCCGGGATACGAACTGTCAGTCACTTCAGCTTCGATCTGAGCAGACCCCGCTTCGGTTTCGACAACCACAAGGTCACGATCATTGATTTTTAATTCTACTGCATCTTTCGAATGGATCCGTAAGGTACAGGGCCGCTTTCCCTCATTCCAAGCCGGGTCGCGCATGATCGTATTGGCCACCATCTCCATATGGTTTCCAGCAATCAGAATCATGGGATAATCTCTGTTCTCCAGTTGGATTTTCTCGGCAGCAGGTGTCACCTCCCTTACCCATGTTTCCATCTCAGGAAAATGGATATGGATATTTTTATCCGGCGTCTTCAATAGGGCAAGGTTGTTTTCCGGATCTATTGATCCGATCTTCACACCACCCGGTTTCTTAAGAATCTCCCTAAATATCTCTTCTCCTGTGAGAGGGGTCACTTTGTAACCCGCGCGGGCAACATCTTCCGGATGCATCATTGGAAATCGTGCAAGCAAACCCCAGAGTGCAGATAGATTAGGGGATCCCAATTCCTCCCCAAGAGTCTTCGCAAGAATGTAAGGCAACCAGGGCTCCACCTTTGGATTAGCCCGGATATATTGCATCAATGCGAGGCCAAAGCTGAGTCGGTCTTTAGCCAGTTCCCGAAGTTTGGAGGGGTACTCCGGAATCATGCCCAGTCTCTCTGCAAGCTTCACATAGATATGGGCTTCTTCTAATTGTTCACCATCCGGTTGCACTACAGGACGACGCATATCGAAGTAATAGTCAGGGTATCCCCACTGGAAAAATGTGCCGTCCCATTTCTCATAGCCTGTTCTGGCTGGGAGAACATAATGGGATAGGACAGCTGTTTCACTCATGGCCACCTCGATGGTGATCAGGAGATCCAATTTTTTAAAAGCCTTCTCGTAGGCTTTTGTGTCAGCGTAGGATCGTAAAGGATTTGAGCCACTGACGATCAGAGCCCGAATGCGATCAGGGTTATCATTATTGATCTCTTCAGGCATCACATTGGGTGGGAAAACCCCCATGATCAAAGGGATATTGGTCGCGACTGTCTTCCAAGTTCTGGGATCATCTTCTGGCGTATCAGATCCCATTGGCATCAGGTGCCCCAGAAAAACATTGCCGCCCTTGGCTCCTATGCGGCCTGTTAATGCAATTAAGATCAATTCCAAATAGGAACTAAGAGTGCTATGTCGTCCCATCAGGATGCCAAGATCACTACGCAGTGCTGTCTTCCGAGTGGCAAAGAGTCGGGTGAATTCTCGAACGGCATTCGTCTCCAATCCACAGATGCGGCAGTTCTCTTCCACATCGACATCATCAAACCAGTTTCGAATGGCTTCAAAACCATTGACATGGGCAGCCACATAATCTTTAGCAACAAGTCCTTCAGTCAACAGGATCTTAATCATCGCCTTGAACAACAGGGCATCCGTCCCCGGCCTGAGTCGCAGATGGATGTCCGCAAGCTTTGCTGTCTCTGATACTCGCGGATCGACAACAGCCAATAAGAAACCTGGTTCCTTTTTCTTGTTTCGAAGCACTACTGGCGCATTGGGAATATCGTGGCTCACCATGGGGTTGGCCCCCCAGAAGACAAGGAAGTCTGAATCCTTGGTATCAGGGAAAAGATGCATGTTCTGTCGCCCGTAGGCCTTGCCGCTCACCCAGAAAAAACCGGTAAGTTCCTGCGCAAGAGGACTGTAATGATTCCTTGATCCCAACCCATTTAAAAATCGAAGGCCAAAGGCGGCTTCAAAATGGCATCCCTGCCCCCCTCCCCCCATGTATGCAAGCGAGCGAGGCCCATGGGCTTGGGAGGTCTCTTTGAGTTTATCTGCTATCTCATCCAGAGCCTGATCCCATGAGATACGCTCAAAGCGATCTCCAACCCGCTTAAGAGGAAATCTTAACCTTTCCGGGTTATTTTGAAAATACGGAATGTTGGCGCCTTTCCTACAAAGATAGCCCTGTGATCGAGGGTTCTCCTTCTCACCCCTCACCTTAACGATCTTGCTCCCTTCAGTGATCACTTCAAGGCCACAGTTGTTAAAACAGAGCACACAAGATGTCTTTTGCCACTCACTCATGATCTGCTCCTCTCATTCGTATGATTTATTGATAAGGACACACCGAAACGCATTTAATACATTGATACATGGAATGGTCATCCACGGCTGTGAGATGGTTTAACATCTTAATATCCTCAGCACTGTTTTGTTCCTGCTTCATGAAATACGAAAACATGGGGCTTTTACTTGAATATTTTGTGCATAAAGGCCCGTTAACTTTTCCGGTCTTGTCGATAGCTCCGACTGGGCATTGCTCCTGACAGGCAAAACATTCTTTAGGGCATCCTTTCTCACCTTTCTTTGGCGGGGCTGTGAAAGGCATTTTTGCAGTTGTAATAATCCCACCCAGCAATAACCGGGATCCATATTTGGAATTGAAGAGCAGTCCATTCTTTCCTACCTTTCCAATACCCGCAGCTTCACCCATTCTTACCAGGGAGAGATATCCCAAAAAATCACCCTTTCCTTTTATATCATACGGAAAGCAGCCATAGACAGGTACAGCGGTTTCACCCTTTTCCTCGATGATACTCGCGGCCCGCATCAAAACCATATCGATATTCCGGTAATAAATATTTGCAGCCCTCCAGTACATCCATCCCGATCTTTCTCCCGAATTAAATATTCCTTTGGGAACAGGTATCCCGATGCAAAGAATACTTTCGGCTGAAGAAAGCATATCTGACGGGCTGTAACCTGAAGGTTCATTTTCAAGGGAAGATGCCTTAGAAATGCCGAATACAGGGATATTATTTTTGGTGAACAATTTCTTCAATTCCTCGGTTGCCTCTTTCATGCAGATCCTCCCGATCAGAATTTGTTAAATGTACCAACCAACACCTTTTTGAAATTCTCAACTTCCTCCTTCGAATATCCCTTTTTTATCTCCTCGTTTAACTTTTTAATGATGGGTAATGCTTTGTTAGCCACTTTTTTTCCCTTCTCAGTGATATGAACCAGGTAAACCCGCCGGTCTTCCGGATGATCAGAACGTTTCACATATCCCAGTTTTTCTAATCTGTCTATCAGGCCCGTTACAGTTGGATTTTCCAGCATTAATCCCTGGCTGATCTGAGTGAGGCTCGAACCATCATGCTTTTGAAGAAAAAAGAGAAGCATTCCCTGGATGGGCGTCACCTCTATGCCACTTTCTGAAAAGGCATTTTGAAGGTTGATAATCAGTTTCTGGCATACTTTTGAAATTAAGAAGATAAACCGATCTTCAAGAGCCATAAGTATCTTCTCTGAGGAAGTTTTATAGGCTAATATTTAGCATACTAAATATTTTTGTCAAGTAAAAAGTGAACCCTTTACCCCATCCTTCTTTGGGTGATGCGTGATTCCTAACGACGGTGAATGATCGGTAACTCGATGCATGAGGCATGAGGCGTGTTCCGCAGCAGATGGATCTTAGGCGCTGGATTGATGATGGGAGTCTCAAAGTTATCCGTATCAGCTAAAGCGATTGTAATGCGAAGACGGGACCCCTTAAGGAACCGGTATGAGGTCGGTTGCAAGCTGAAGATTAGCTCAATGGGTTTTCCGACCGGAATTGGCTCCAAGTCGCTCTTGTAGTGGGAATGATAGGGTAGCCCGAGATTACTGTAAGGCGCTTTGTTCAATCTGCGATGAGAAGACCGAAGAATACCTTCGGTGATATAGGTGGACTTCCCACTGTTATCCACTTCTTCGAGGTAAACGAAGAAATCCAGGTCCAGAGCGTCGGTGGTAAACCAGAGGTTTGCAACAGGATGGCCTGTAATCTCCATGTCCGACTCCAGGGGTGGTGTGGTGTAGGTTAAACCTTTCTCGTCATTGGTCTTCATGTTAGGATAGTTACGGGGCCAGTTGACAGCATACCATCGCGAGTATTTACCGCTTGTCATAGAGTAGTCCACTGTATAGGCGTCAGCGGCCTCTTTCTGACCCGGGGGTTCTGGACGTAAAAATCCATCATTGATTGACGCGACACTACCAGTCTTTCCATCATTGAAGTAAAAGCGAGTCAATTTCTGGTTTGCCAAAGGCCATTGATTACTTGTCTGCCAGGCACCCTTCTTCAGCCCGCTCATTACATAGTAGTAAATGGACGGTTCTTTCATGATGCCATTGTCAATGCCCTTCAGCCAATAGTCGAACCACCGATGCACTTCGGCCCCGAAGTTGAGGTCGAATTGGTCTTTCTCCACTTCGCTGTGATCTGCAGGACGGACGAGCAGACGTTTGGGCATGGTGAGATTGGCATACCAGAGAAACATGTCATGTGCGCCCGAAAACAGGTCATACCAGCCAGTTGTCATATAGACTGGGACGGCCGATTTGTTGATCCTGTCCAGGAGGGGATAAAGATTGGCACCTCCCTCCCAGATTTTAATCTCATCAGAAGTGATACTATCGCGAAAGGGAAATTTCCTAAACCAAACCTCCGATTGTTTTCCAAGCGTGGCGCCGGTTCGCTCTTTTCGGGCGGCGGCGAGTAATGATCCATCCTTGTCGCTATCCACCGGTGTTGGCACTTGTTCAAGAAAAGATGTCGACCAGGAGAAAAAAGAGGCAAAGGTTTTGTTGAGGACTCCGCCTGGATAGGTGACAGAGCTGTACGTATCGAGCCCGCTTGAGGTCGGAAAGAGGGCCTTCAGATGTGGATTGCCAGTTGCTGCAGCCGCAAACTGGATCATCGCCTGAAAGGAGTCCCCATACATGCCAATGTTGCCGTTGCACCATTTCTGAGTCGCGATCCAGTCCAGAATTTCGTTGACCTCTTTGGCTCCCACCTCAAACGATGCATTCATGACTCCAAAAGATGCCCCTGTACCCGGCCTTTCGACAACAATGACAGCATAGCCATGTTTGAGCATGTTTTGGAGATATTTGTTTCTGAAAACCCCATCCATGAGGTGCCCTCGCTTGTCAAGCCAGTAGCGCACCCGAAGATAGGCCTTTTCTTTCCAGCCAAGGTTAAACAGGTCGGCGATGATGTTGTTGCCATCCTTATCAAAAATGGTAAAGGTTCTCAGGTAAGGGGTATATTTGAAGAGAACAGGCAAAGGTTTATCTGCTGGAACTCCCTTATTCGTCGGGAGATAAAGGTCGTAGGCTAAACGTGTTCCGTCAGAAAGATTGAGGTAGTCAGAATGCCGCTCGTTGCCGTCGTAAATTGCTTCCGAGTAGCCCTGGTATTTGCCAAAATCCGATACCTTCTCACTTGCAGACTGCCTCTTGTAGAGAAAAAGGAGCCCAACGAACACCAGGATTAAAAAAAGAGAGATTATTGCTACCTTATTCTTCGTGTTCTTCATTTACAGATCCTTTCATCCAGAGAACCAAAAACTTAGAGGTTTAATTCGTGAGGTTATTTTAGTCTCAACCCTTAGAACTATTTTATTGCAAATCGCCACTTGCAGAACAGGTTTTTGGGGTGGGGGTCGGGGGGAGCAAAGAGACATTCCACCTTAATGCGTTCATCGATCTCCTTGGCAAAACTCACAAACTCTCCCCGGTGCATCTCCTTGCAGACAAATTCTTCCTGCCCACGCTTGAGGCGGGCTTCCTGGGTGGGACAACTGGGAACGGTGATGATCACCTCATCTTCTTTCTCTTCAATCTGATACCCCACCAAAATAGTCCATGTAAAGTATCTCAGGGCTTTTACAAACCCTTTGAGCCCTTTCTCTTTAATATCAAAGCGATTGCAAATATCCTTTGCAGCCATTCCAGCGACACGACCCCAGACCTGTTCATTAAGTCGTTCGGCTGTGGGTTGATCGAACTTTTCCGCTATATTAATAAACCAGAAGGCATCCATCACACGATAATGCCAGAGCAAAAATTGAATGTAACTCCGGAGCTGTGAAGTATCCATCTTTTCAAAAACTCTTAAGTCCATATGACCTCCGAGATAATGTAAGAGAGGCTTTTTTTCTATTAATAACAATTCATTAAATCCTTTTACATGTCATTGCGAGCCCAAAGGGCGTGGCAATCTCGTTTTTCATGAGATTGCTTCGTCGCTCCGCTCCTCGCAATGACAATTTGTTTTGTACGTTTGTAAAAGTTCTGAACAAAATGAGAAAAGGAACCGATCCCCTTCTGGATACTATTTTCTGAACTTCTTCTGTTTTCTTCTTGGCTTTGTTTTCGGAACCCTTTTTTTATTCTCTGCAGCCTTCTTTTCTTCAAGAAGCCTTTTCGCATCGCGACGACCGAGTTTGCGGAGGGCTACCAGCACTCCCTTCTTCTCTTCTTTCGGTTTAAAAACTCCGCCCTCCCATTGGTAAACCGTCAGAGGAGTGACTCCAGCGAGGCGTGCAAGGTTCCTCTGGGATAAACCCAGACGTTTGCGGAGACTTCGAATCAGTCTTGGAGAAAGACGCGATGTCTCCACTTCCTCCGGGGCCGCCTTTAGCGGAGGCTGTTTGTCCCTTTCCTTCTTTTGAAGCGCAATGAATCGTTCGAGGTTTATAACCGTTTTTCGAAGTTGCGAGACGGTGCTTTTTAATATCCACACATCCTTCTTTAACGGGCTCGTGACCTTCCTCATCTCCCTCTTTGCCAGACGCACGATTTCTGACTTAATGATCGCTTCCACTTTTCCCATGGGTATCTCCTTTCAGTTTCTGATCTGCTTCTCCATTCTCTCCATCAGTTCCCTTGCCTTCTGGATTCTTTTCCCCTGAAGGATCAACCAGGCCCTGCTCTTTTTCACCTTTCCACGAAGCGAGATGAGGTTCTCCTGCACCCTTTTCACTGAAGGTGTTCCAATGGCGAGCTTTTGAGACAGTATCCTTTCCGGTCTTTGAATCTTTTTTACATCCTTCTCTGTAATAGGAAGATCGATCTCCATCTCTTTTAAGGCTTTCATTAAACTCCGGTAGGAGACTTCTTCCAGTTCGAATCTCTCAGAATATTTGACTGCCTTCTCCATGATCATCTTTGCTTTTCGCAGAGGCAGTCCAAATGAAGTCACCATCCACTCCATCAGGGGAGTGGCGCCAATAAAACCTTCCTCTGCCTGTGTTAGCATTTCTGTTTCGTGAACCTGAAGAAGCCGTATCACATCGGTCATCACCGGAAGAGCGGGTTTGGTCTCATCTACCAGATCCATCACCCAGTACTTGGTCCACTGGGTGTCCCGGTTATATCCCACGAAAAGACCCTTGCCCGCAGAGAGAAGGCTCACCAGGATTCCATGAGCAAACGCTGTCTTTGCCTTAATCACCTCCAGGGAACAGGGGTTCCGTTTCTGTGGCATGATCGAACTTCCGGTGCTATGTCGATCGCTCAGGCGAACCATATTAAATTCGCTGGTGGATAGAAGGATCAAGGTCTGCGCCATCGTGGAAAGATGGTCCATCATCACCGCAATGTCGTATCCTAATTCTGTCTCAGGCTCCCATCTCTGTGTGATGGGGTCAGTGACGTTCTCCGTGGGCCCATCAAATCCAAGAAGTTTTGACGTTAATCTCCGATCGAGAGGAAAAGAGGTGCCATAACCAGCGGCTGCCCCCAAAGGATTCTTATTGAATAAGGCAAACCAGTGGGTGAATCGCTCAACATCCCTACTGAGCGCCTCAGCAAATGAGAGCAAGAGATGGCCAAACGTTGTGACCATTGCAGGCTGGTGGTGGGTGTATCCTGGCATCAGCGTGGAGCAATGCTCTTCCGCTCGTTTGAGAAGGGATTCAATCAATTCGATCAGTCCCTCGATATATCCCATCACCTGATCCCGGAGGTATAGTCGCATATCGAGGCCGATCTGGTCGTTTCGGCTTCTCCCGGTGTGGATTTTTCCTCCAGATTCTATCCCGATACGGTTGATGAGAAAGCTCTCGATGTTAGAGTGGACATCCTCCTTGGAGGAATCCAATTTAAACATCCCTTTTTGATAAAGTGATTCCAGCTCCTTCAATCCTTTGAGGATTTTTTTCCCATCCTGTTTGGAGACAATTCCCTGCTGGCAGAGCATAAACAGATGAGCACGATTTCCCCATAGATCGTATGGGATCAAACGCTCATCACAGGGAGGAATTCCTTTCACATCTCTACCCGAAAGAAAATCAACGATCTCTTTCGGTGGAAGCTCTTCAAACCGTCCACCCCAAAGCTTTTCGACCTTCATAATAGTTCTCCTGAGAATTTAAAAGGAACTTATCACAAGCAAGGGAATTAAACAAGGCAAAATAAATTTACCCCCTTCCTTTCTCTTCCCTCTCCCTAGGGATATATTATTGGTTCTAAAATTTTCAAAGATTGTGTATATTAGAGCCCGTATTCCAAAACGGACAGCACTGTTCCTAAGGGTCTATAGCCGGGGTTCACCTCGGTTATTCGTTTGGCAGGGAACCGGGGAAGGAAACGCAATGGACGACAAGCACCTTTCAAAGAGCGAATTGATCAAAATGGTTTTTACGCGGCTTCTTATTTTTATCCCTTTAATGTTCGTGATGTTCTTCCTGCCTGCTGGAACCTTTGCCTACTGGGAGGCATGGCTGTATATAACCGTTCTCCTTATCCCCATGGTTCTTGTTTTAATCTATTTGCTCAAAAACAATCCTGAACTGTTGGAACGAAGGATGCGGATGAGAGAAAAAGAACCATCTCAAAAATTGATTATCAAACTCGGGTCTCTTTACTATCTCCTCATCTTCCTGATTCCAGGCTTTGACAAACGATTTGGGTGGTCGAATGTTCCGGTTGTGATAGTAATCGTTGCGGACGTTCTTGTATTGCTGGGCTATGGTATCTTTTTTCTTGTATTAAGGGAGAACCGCTATGCATCTCGTATCATCGAAGTAGAACCAGGACAGGAAGTCATCAGTACCGGGCCGTATGCAATTGTCCGACATCCCATGTACCTGGGAGTATCGCTAATTTATATTTTCTCCCCACTGGCACTGGGATCCTATTGGGCAATGATCCCCTCAATGTTGATCATCCCCCTTTTAGTGGTAAGAATTCGAAATGAAGAAAGTGTACTCGAAAGGGAACTAAAAGGCTATAAGGAATACATGCAAAAAACCAAATATCGCTTAATCCCTGGCATTTGGTAGTTCTTCTTATGGCCCAACTTTATGCCTTCTTTCTGTAATGGTGAATTTCAGATTTTTCACAACTATGCTGCAATAGAAGTGGAAATAGTGAATCGAAAAACCTCAATTTTGAGCCGAATAGTTGGGCTTATGAAGGATCACGGGTAAGCATGTGGAACGGAACGGATTGGAAGCGGAAGTTGAATGAGAGGGTTTATTGACCCAGTTCCCATTCCTCACGGATTACTTTCCTGATTTCGCGAGCGCCGTGCACAACAGCGAGTATTTCTATGGTATTATCTCTAAACCTGTAAACAATGCGGTAATTTCTGTAAATGACTTCCCTGAAGCCATACCCTTCCAATTCTGGCACGATACGACCGCACAGCGGCATCTTCTCAAGTTTTTCGGTTGCTTTGATAAGAGATCTTATGAAGCGTGTTGCGTATGTCTTGGAATCTTTGGCAATATACTCGTGAATTGCTTGCAAATGGAGGCTGGACTTTTCCGTCCATCTTATTTTGCCCATTGCTCAACTCGTTTAAGAAGTTGTTCTGTGGTCAGCAATTTCCCTTCTTCGGCGTCTTTGAGGCCATCAAGGACTTGAGCAATAAAGTTTATCTCGTACATGATGTCCTCAACAGAGCACTCATCGGGCAGGCGCTTAATTGTCTCAATCGAAGCTTCTTTGACTGCGGCCATTGAAATAACCTCCTTTCTCCAGAGGAATTATAACACATCCTTTATAAGGTGCCATGAGTGAATCGGGCTTCAGTTCCGGTAGCATGGAACAGTGCTGACGGACTCAAAACATAGTATTCTCCCCATTTTCAAATCCCAAAAATATTGATAAAAAGACAGGCACATTGGTTACCTTCCCAAGAGGGCACAAGGGGGGTGCACGGAAGGGACACCGTCATCTGCTCCCTTTGCGATGGAAATGGAAATATTTTTATAAGAGCTTGCATGCCACCTTTGTAGGTGAAGGCAAATAATTTTTAAGGGGTGAGAGGAGTTGGGTTTAAGTTAGATTAGAGGTTCCATTCGATGCTATCGACGGGTTCGGGTTGTTCCTCTTGCTTAACCTTAGGCTCACCCGTTCCAAAATTGAATAGAACAAGTTCCATGACAACCCGGCTATAAAGCACGATGAGAAGAAAGATCAGGGGAGCTCCGATGAGGAGCATGAAAATTCCTAAAAAGCGCGGGCCATAAAAACCTGCGATGATACAAACGAGGGCTGCAAGGGCAGCAGAAAAAATAGAAAGGGTATAGACCACTTTGATGACCTTTAAGCTAACGAACTGTTTGAAGGACAGATCAAAGAGGGCTTTGAGAAAATGGAGAGAACGAAACGAAAGCTCTGTGTGAGAGAAGTGATGGTGTAAAAGGTTTTTTACTTTCCAGAGCTGACTGAAGGATCCACCACAATTCATGCAGAATACTGCATCGTTTTCATTAGAGGCACCGCAATCATTACAAACCATCTTCGCCCTCCTGAAACATCCAACAGGTTAACTGACAGGTTTAATCTCTTGAATCTTCCAATCGCCGTTTTCCTTCTTCAGAATAGTATCGAAAACAATTCTGTTCTCCTCCGGTTTTCCGCCAACTTTTTTAGAAGACTTGATCAGCCATTCTAACCGGATGTCGGCAGTATCACCCGAGATCATCTGTTTCTTCAAATCGTAAGAGAGATGAATGTAATTGAAGTGCCTCCATGTTTTGAGCGCCTCGAGCCGTTTCTTTTCTCTGTTGGTAAAATCATGAGAAAAGCAGGCCATAAAGAGGTCAATGTTCTGTTGCAGGTTTGCCTGTCTGACCTTTTCGAAAAGAGACTTTATTTTTTCAATCTCCTGATCCGCAAACCCTGTTTGTGGACGGTGCAAAAGGGGTAGAGTGGAAACCGGAGTGACGTTCTCGTTTGCAATGAGCTTGTCAGGTACAGAATACCATGGATGGAGAAAGTATCCCCCCGCCCCGAGAAGGATGATGAAACTGCTTATAAGAAGGATGGTAAAATGCTGAGAGAAAAATTCTTTGAATCCTTGGGAAACCAAACTCTTTTGGGTTTCCCCGGGCAAAAAGGAGAGAAATTGTTTCCATTTCTTTAAATTTCTCACCCTTGTTTGGAAGCTTCTATCCAATTCCTGTTTCTCTTTCAGGAAATCCTCTCTGGTGATCCCGGCTTCTTTGTTGATAAATTGTAATTCTTCAAGCCTCTTCTGAATGGGTTTGACCTCTTTTTCTAACAATTCGATCTCATCTGACGCTCTTCTGCGAACGGAATCAAGCTCCGCTCCAACTTCTTGCTGGTGAGCCTGGAGTTCTTTCAGCCGCTCTTGATACCGAACCGACAGAAGAGTGAATTCTTCGTTGGAAATTTTATCTCTCTGTGCCTCTAAATTCTTTAAGCAGATTTCCAATTCATCCTTCTCTTTCAACAGTCTCAGCCATTCTTTTGAACAGTTCTTAATCCATTTTGTTTCTAAGGGTTGACGTCTTGTTTCTTGAGACTCCGTCTCCTGTCTCAAGAGTGAGCCGCATTTTTTACAATAGTTTCCATTTTGATAAAGATCCTGACATATTGGACAGATGAGTTTATTTTCAATTTTTTCTACCTTGAGAAAGTATTCTTCTTCATCAGTGAGAAGGAAGCTCCCACATTTTCTGCAAAACTCTTCCCCTATCTCATGGGTCATGCTACATCGGGGGCAAATGACCATGTCTGACTCCAAAAATTTGTAACTATCCTAATAATAACCATATGTTTTATGCATTTTGTGTGCCACAGACTCAAAGAAGAATTTTAGTCACATTTCAAGGGGTTTTCTTATCATTGGAAAGTCGAATTAGACATAATTGCAGAATTCGGATCAAAATTGTCCACTCCAATGGGGGGGGGTATTCCTTAATCATTCAAGGATATTATACAGACGTTTATAAGGGGTGGAATGACCAACAATGCGGGTCTTCTTCAATAGGGAATCTATATAGCTCTGTAAAAAAATTCTTGACAATAAATAGCATTTGATATATCGAATACCAAATGCCAAATTCATTTTCAAAGCTGAAGTCTTTTGCAAAACCAATTTTAAGAGACGAAGTCTACTCTTCCATCAAAGAGGCGATCCTGACCGGTGAAATGGCTCCTGGAGAGAGGCTCTCCATTGGTCGTCTCCTTCAGGAGATCGGCGCCAGCCCTACCCCCATTCGAGAGGCCTTATTGAAACTGGAACAAGAGGGCTTCGTTAGCCGTTTGCCAAAAGGGGGATTCATCGTCAGTCGATTCACGAGGAAGGATATAGAAGAGATATTTAACATCAGAGCTCTTTTAGAGAGTTATGCAGTGGGCCTGTCGGTGAGTCAAATTCGGAAAGAGGACATTCAGTGGTTGGAAGAAAATATCAAGAAGTCTGAACATCATATCCTGAAAAATAAATTGAATAAAGTGAGTACCTTAAATACGGAATTTCATGACTACCTGAACCAACTTTCCAGAAACGACAGGCTCCTTTTCCTCATTAAAGGGCTGAGGGACCAAATTTTTCAGTATCGGTCGGCGATCCTCAGGGTTCCGGAAAAGGCAAAAATCTCTATCGAACACCATAAGAAGATGATCGATGCCATCAAGAAGAAGGATGTGGAGCTCCTCAAAAAACTTACTCAAGAGCATATCCAGGTGGGCAAAGAGGTCATCCTCTCTGCAATAGAAAAGGGAACCATCAAATTGTGATGGTTGACATATTACCCATAAACAAAAGGGTGGGATGGTGGATTTAAAAGTCGATGTGGCCGGGGTCACATTTAAGAACCCGGTTCTACCTGCCGCTTCTGAATTAGTATTCGATGGCCCATCTGCAAAAAGGATAGCAGAGGTAGGGGTGGGTGGAATCGTCACCAAGACGTTCACCACATCCCCTGAATTCAGAATCAGAGTCAGACCCTACCAGTTTCCCCTAAACCATTTCGATCCGGCATTTAAGAGATCCGGAAGTTTCTATTCTCTGGCTTCTCCCCATGTCCCAGAGATGAATGTCGTGATGGAGAATAACGTTCCGGAAATAGCTCAGGTCTGCAAAGAAAATAAGATTCCGCTCGTAGTCAGTTTTTACGAGAAGCCTCATGATTTGACCTCCTGGAAAAGAGTGGCTAAAGGATTTGAAAAGGCCGGAGCCCGGATACTTGAACTCAACTTTTCTTCACCCACCATGAAAGGCGATCTCGAAAAAAGTTTAAGCTCCAGTTTTAAGATTATTGCGGCTGTTGCAAAATCTTCGCATATTCCTTTTGGAATAAAGATCAGCCCCATGATGGAGCCCTTGATCGATGCTGTGAAGGGTTGGAAGGAGAGAGGCATCTCCTTCGTCACCGCCCATAATGCGCCGAGCGGAATTTATATAGATGTTGAGGCAGAAGTTCCCTATGGGGCCCCTGCCATTGGGGGCTATCTCATCGGGCGTCCTTTCCTGCCCGTCTCTCTTGCCAGGGTGGTCCAGATATTGAAGAACATCGAAATTCCGGTGATAGGAGTAGGCGGGATATTTAAAGGAAACGATGCCCTCCAATATCTCCTCTGCGGTTCTTCCTTAGTTCAAGTGGGAACAGCCGTCTACATAGAAGGAACAGGTGTCTTCAAAAAAATTAATCGGGAAATCACCTCCTGGATGAGAAGAAAGAAATACTCCTCTATCTCAGAATTTAGGGGCAAAGCACTCAAGAAAATCGTCCCATCAGCAGAACTTAAAATGAAAGAAAGATTTCCCTATACCCTTCCTCCGGAAACCCCTTATCGTCCAAAGATTGATCATAAGAAATGCATCCTCTGCCAGACCTGCTGCAGATGCTGTTTTTATGAGGTTTTACATCTTGAGAATGGAAAGATCGGCGTAGAGGAGGAACGCTGCTGGAGTTGTGGCCTCTGTGTCGGCATCTGCCCTGAAAAGGCCATCACGCTGGTGGATAAAAAAACTGGGAAGATCATCTGGAAAGGGCAAGGATTAGCTCTCTCTTTTAGCTAAGGGAGAAAGAGATTTAAATAAAAAAAGGAGGTGAGGCTCTAAGTCGCTTTAAAAGAATGGCGAGAGGTAATTTAACTTTAAAAAGAATTTCTAATCAATTTGAAAGGAGGAGGACCATGAGGAAGATAATGATAGGTTTATGGATCATCATGATGACTTGCACCATTGGGATTCTCAATAACCCCTCCCAGGCAGTGGAATTAAAGATGACAACCTTTCTTCCAAAGGATGATGTCAATCATACGGCCTGGTGGGCCTTTGTGGAGGAAGTTAACAAGAAATCTAAGGGAGACCTGGTCATTAAGTTTATAGGAGGTCCAGAAGCTGTTCCTGCTTTTAAACAGTTCGAAGCGATGAGGACAGGTGTTGTTG